>NZ_JALXKT010000050.1:0-23788 GCF_025144775.1 Brachybacterium sp. p3-SID957
CACCAGCGCCACAGCGGCGATGGCGGCGACCGCCACCACGATGCCTCCCGCGGTTCCGGCGATGAGTGCCCAGGCCAGCGGGGGCAAGGACCGCCCGCTGCCGCTCTGCTCCGATGGCCCGTCCTCGATGTCGCCGGGCCCTTCGCCTCCCCCGTCCGAACCGCCCCCGTCGGACGCTGCAGGCACCTGGCCCGGGTCGGCCGCGGTGCGGTCTTGCGCGGAGGCCGCGCCCTGACCGTCCAGCTCCGGCCCCTCAGCAGCCTCGCCCGCAGCGTCGATGTCGATCGTGTACGGCACCTCGAACAGCCGGTCACCGTCGTACCGGGAGGGGACCATCGTCAGCTGCAGGTAGTAGTCGCCGGCCAGGTAGGAGCTGCGGGCTTCGGTTCCTCCCTGCTCCCGGTTCTTGAACTGCACGGCCGTGGCCTGGTTGAGCTGTACCTGCAGGCCCGGCTCCGCCGCCGCTGAGTGGCCGCCGGAATCCGCATCGCCATCGGGCGAGACCATCGTGTACACGTCCTCGCGCAGGGGCGAGATGAGCGTGGCGTGCAAAGCCAGGTCCATACCCGGCGGGGGCTCGAACTCGCCCAGCACGAGGGCTGTGCGCACCTGCTGTCCGTACTGCACGGGCACCCGGAAGAACTGCACCTCACCAGGGATGATGGTGCCGCGCAGGGGGCCACTGCCCGCTTGCACCGCCGAGGCGAAGGAGAAGGCCGGCTGCACCTGCTGTCCGTCCGTGGGGACGGGCAGCGGGTCGATCTGGCGCGGCCACTTCACCGCCGGCGGCAGCCCCGAGGGGTCCACCTCCTCCTCGGCGAAGAACTGCACCTCCACGGGGATCGCCTGGTCCTGCGACGGGTTGCCGGTGCGCTCCACCTGCAGGATCACCGTGCCATCGGCATCCGCTCCGAAGCAGGAGAGGTTCCCGGTCTGCCCCATCCGCGGGGTGGCGATGGAGGCCGTGATCGGCCCGTCACCCAGATCGGCCTCGGCCCGGGCATCGAGATTCCCGATGCGGCAGTCGGTGCCGTCGGGGGCGAAGGTGCGCAGCTGGAGCTGGGCGAGCTTGTTCGTCGCGCCGTCGCCCCCGGGCAGCACCATGGTGGCCGCCACGTGGGCGATCTCGCCAGGTGCGATCTGCAGCCGGTAGTAGCGGGAGTGACCCTGTCCGTCGTCGATCGCGGGGCTGCCGTGCTCGAGCACGTCCAGGTAGGAGCCGGGCACCAGGTCCACGGCCTCTTCGAGGCTGGTCCCGCCGGTGATCGGGCTGCCCGCGGAGGAGTAGCCCTGGATCGCACGGGTCATCTTGACCAGCAGCTCATCGCGGAGCGTCTCGGCGTCGGTGGCGTCGGCGAAGGTGCCACCGGTGGCCTCGGCGATGCAGGCCAGCTCGTCCCGGGCTGCCTGCTCGGCCTTGAACCCGATGGTGTGGATGCGCATCTTGGGGTGCTGCTGGGCGAGTTCCCCTGCGACCTCGCACGGGGGCGGTCCCCCGCACTCGTCGATGCCATCGGAGACCAGCACGATCGAACGCATCTCCGCCTCGGGCAGCGCCTCGGTGGCCTTCCGCAGGGAGAGACCGATGGGGGTGTAGCCGGAGGGCTGCACCCCGTCGATCTCCTGCAGCAGTCGTTCCCGGTCCAGACCGTCGGCCTCCACCAGGAGCTTGACGTCCTGGCAGCCTGCTTCTTGACTGCTGGCCGTCTGCGGGTCCGAGTTGCCGTAGGTCATCAGCCCCACGGTGGCGTCATCGGGAAGCATCGGCACCAGGCCCGAGACGGCCTCCTTGGCCACGTCCATGCGGCTGCGGCCCTCCACGTCCTCCGCGCGCATGGAGCCGGAGGCGTCGAACACCAGCATCGACGGGGCGGTGCGGCCGGTGTTGTAGCCCTCGGCGAGGGCCGGGGATGCGGGGCCGGCCATCACCACCAGTGCCGCCACCAGCGCCGTGAGCAGCGCGGAGGCCATCGCCCTGGACCCGGGCACCGCGCGACGCCAGCGCGAGGGGCGCACCTGCGGTGCATCCGCGTCTCGGGACGGCTGTGCGCTCGGGATGGTGGCCGGGGCAGGAGCGGTACCAGGCGGCATGGGTGAGCTCACCCGGCCATCATGCCGGGTGATCGGCCTGTTCGTCAGCCCAGTCCGGCACCCTGTTCCGGGTTCTCGCGGACGTCCTGCACCTTCCCGGAGGGCTGGGAGGGGTCTGCTTCCAGGGAGCCGGACTCGGCGGTGGCGCGCTCGCCCGTGGGGCGGGAGCGGCGATCGTTGACCCCGCGCGCCTTCATCTCCTGGCGCAGCTCGCGCGGCAGGGAGAACATGAGGTCCTCGGTCGCGGTGCGCACCGGCTTCACATCGCCGTAGCCGCGCTCGGCGAGCTCGGCCAGCAGCTGCTGGACCAGCACGTCGGGCACGGAGGCACCGGAGGTGACGCCCACGGTCTCCACTCCCTCGAACCACTCCTCACGCAGCTCGGCCACGGAGTCGATGCGGTGGGACGCCTTGGCGCCGGCCTCCTTGGCGACCTCCATCAACCGCACGGAGTTGGAGGAGTTGGGGGAGCCGACCACCAGCACCAGGTCGGACTGCGGGGCGATCTTCTTCACCGCGACCTGGCGGTTCTGGGTGGCGTAGCAGATGTCGTCGCTGGGCGGGGACTGCAGGGTGGGGAAGCGCTCGCGAAGCCGGTCCACGGTCTCCATGGTCTCGTCCACGCTGAGGGTGGTCTGCGAGAGCCACACGACCTTCTCGGGGTCGCGCACGGTCACGTTGACCACGTCATCGGGCGAGTTGACGATCTGGACGTGGTCGGGGGCCTCCCCGGCGGTGCCCTCGACCTCCTCGTGGCCCTCGTGGCCCACCAGCAGGATGTCGTAGTCCTCGCGTGCGAAGCGCACCGCCTCCTTGTGCACCTTGGTCACCAGGGGGCAGGTGGCGTCGATGGTGCGGAGGTTGCGCTGCTCGGCCATCTCGCGCACCTTCGGGGAGATGCCGTGGGCGGAGAAGATCACCAGGGACCCCTCGGGGATCTCGTCGACCTCCTCGACGAACACGGCGCCCTTGGCGCGCAGGCTGTCCACCACGAACTTGTTGTGGACGATCTCGTGGCGCACGTAGACGGTCTCGTCGTAGTGCTCCAGGGCGCGCTCGACGGCGACGACGGCGCGATCGACGCCGGCGCAGTATCCGCGCGGTTCGGCCAGGTACACAGTTCCGGTGCTCACCGCTCCATCGTAGGGAACCGGCACCCGGGAGGGCACGGTGCTGGGGCATGCCTCACCATCCCTCCACACGCGCCGTGGTACTTCCTGACGAACACGGCTCTTGCAGCTCGGGGCCACAGGGCCGCTTGCCACGCCTACTGCTCCTCAGGTCAGGCCCCAGGTTCCTCCCCGCCGGTCGGATCTCCCCCGGGTCGCGTCGGCGTGCCGGACTGTCGCACCCTCGTGCCAGAGTGGGCTCCATGACTGAGCACTCCCCGGGCGATGTCGCCGCTCCGGAGCACCGCACCCTGGCGCCCACCGCCGCGCAGACCACCGCGGAGAATCCCTGGCCGCTGCGCCAGCTGTCGGTGAAGGTGGGCGAGTACGTGGCGCGCATGTCCCCGCTGTGGGTGGAGGGCGAGATCGTCCAGCTCAACAGGCGTCCGGGGTCGGGGCTGTCGTTCATGACCCTGAGGGACATCGAGGTGGACATGTCCTTCTCGGTGCCGATCCGTGAGCACGTGCTGCGGGCCCTGCCCATGGAGCCCGTGCCGGGCGCGCGCGTGGTGGTGCACGCCAAGCCCACGTTCTGGACCCGGCGCGGCAGCCTCCAGCTGGAGGCCGACGACATCCGCCCGGTGGGGCTGGGCGAGCTGCTGGCGCGCCTGGAGCAGCTCAAGCGCGTGCTGGCCGCGGAGGGCCTGTTCGCCGCTTCTCGCAAGCAGCCGTTGCCGTTCCTGCCGCGCACCGTGGGGCTGATCTGCGGTCGTGAATCCGCTGCGGAGCGGGACGTGGTGGTCAACGCCCGGCGGCGCTGGCCCGCGGTGGAGTTCGCGATCCGGGAGGTCGCCGTGCAGGGCCCCAAGGCGGTGCGGGAGGTCTCCGCTGCGCTGCGGGAGCTCGACTCCCTCCCGGAGGTCGAGGTCATCATCGTCTCCCGCGGCGGCGGCTCGCTGGAGGACCTGCTGCCGTTTTCCGACGAGCAGCTGGTGCGCCTGGTGGCGGCGTCCACCACACCGATCGTCTCCGCGATCGGCCACGAGGTGGACACCCCCCTGATCGACCTGGTGGCAGACGTGCGCGCCTCCACCCCCACCGATGCCGCCAAGCGCGTGGTGCCCGACATCCAGGCCGAGCTCGAGCAGCTCACCATGTCCCGGTCCCGCCTGCGCACCGCGGTGCGCAGTCGCCTGGAGCGCGAGCAGTCCACCCTGGATGCGATCCGCTCCCGCCCGGTGCTGGAGAACCCCTCGACGATCCTGGCGGGCCGGGCTGATGAGATCCGCGCACGCATCAGCCTGGCCCGCACCCTGGTGGGATCCCGTCTGGACCGGGCCCGGGACGAGGTCGGCCACCTGCGCAGGCAGGTGCGGGCACTCAGCCCCCTGGCCACCCTGGAGCGCGGCTACGCGGTGGTGCAGGACGCCCAGGGCACCGTGGTGCGGGACCCGCAACAGGCGGCGGTGGATCAGGCACTGTCCGTGCGTGTGGCCGCCGGTCGCTTCGGGGTGCGCCGCACCGAGGACGATCCGTACCAGCCGCCGCCCACCGCCTGACGCATCCACCTCGACCCCGCCGTCGCCGGCCCTCGCCCCTCGATCGCCCCGCCGGGCCCTAGAACCCACCCCTCACCCGAACGGAGACCCCATGACCCCGCGCCCCAGCAAGCCCGCCGATTCCGCCGACTCCCCCGCCGAAGCCACCGCGACCACCGCGCCTGCGGTGCAGCCCAGCGACGACCCGCAGCCGCTGCCCTCGGACATCGCCGAGCTCAGCTACGAGGCGGCCCGGGACCAGCTCACCGAGGTGGTGCGGCGACTGGAGAGCGGGCAGGGCGGGCTGGAGGACTCCATCGGCCTGTGGGAGCGGGGCGAGATGCTCGCCCGCCGCTGCCAGCAGTGGCTCGACGGCGCACGGGAGCGCCTGGACCAGGCCGTGGCAGCCCGGCGGACGGACGATCCGTCCGACGGGTGAACCCGTGGCAGGTCGGCCCACTGCTGGCCGGCCCGCCGCAGACCGGTCGAGACCGGGTCACCTGATCGAGGTGATCGCCGCCTCGGCCAGCTCCTCGAGCTCTGCGATCTCCGCCCCGCCATGCACGAGCAGGCCCCAGTCCTCGCCCTGGCAGGACAGCCCCGTACGGGGCTCGTCATCGGAGCCGCCGGTGACCACCTGGCAGGGAATGCCCGCGATCTCGCGCTCCTCCTGCACCGACGCCCCGGGCAGGCTCGCCGAGAGCACGGGCGCGGAGACCTCCGGGACCTGCACCAGTGCCACCAGGTGCCCCTGCGGCGAGGAGTAGCGGATCTCCCAGCGCTCCTGGCTGCCGGAGTAGCGCGCGGAGCGCTCGGCCCACTCCGCGCCCACCTCCGGCACGGCTACCGGGTACGGGGCGGTCCCCTGGGCTCGCTCCGCGCTGGCCGTGACGTCCAGCCCGGAGTTCGGCAGCGGCTCAGGGGAGGAGTCATCCCCCGCACCGAAGAAGGCGAAGCCCACGACGATCACGATCGCCATGGTGAGCCCGAGTGCCCACACGATGTTACGCAGGGAGGTGTTCTGCTTGGTGAGCCGGGAGTACGGTGACGTCGGCCGGGGCGCGGGGGTGTCGTCCGGGGCATGCATGGTCCCATTGTCCCCGCAACCGCGCCGCAGCTCTGCCGGGTCCTGGGGCAGACCGTCTGCGGTGCCGCCCCCGATGCCGCCGCGCATTCGCCCCACCCCACGAAACCTGCGATGATCGCACGGTGACCGCGACATTCCTCACCGTCGGAGAAGCCCTCACCGATATCGTCGTCCACGGGGACGGCCATCGGGTTGAGCACCCGGGCGGCTCCCCCATGAACGTGGCCGTGGCGCTGGGACGCCTGGGCTACACATCCCACCTGCTCACCCGCATCGGCGGCGACGCTCGCGGCGAGGCGATCCGCGCCCACCTCGCCGAGTCCCGCGTGGACCTCACCCCGGGCAGCATCACCGGTCCCGCCACCTCCACCGCCGAAGCCCAGCTGGATGCCAGCGGGGCGGCCACCTACACCTTCGACCTGAACTGGGACCCGGACCCGTCCGGACTGCCCGACGGCATCACCGCCGTGCACACCTCCTCCATCGCCGCCGTGCTCGACCCAGGCGCCGCCACCGTCGCCCAGGTGCTGGACCGCTACCGCGGGCAGGCCACCATCAGCTACGACCCCAATGCCCGCCCCGCCCTGATGGGTGATGCGGCCGAGGCCCGCGAGCGGATCGAGGCGATCATCGCCCGCGCCGACGTGGTGAAGTCCTCCGACGAGGACGTGGCCTGGCTGTACGACACCGAGGACGTGGAGGACGTCGTGGCCTCGTGGCGGCGCAGCGGACCCGGACTGACCGTCCTCACCCGCGGTGGAGAGGGCGCAGTGGGCTTCAGCGACTCCGGCCGGGTGCAGGTCGCTCCGTCCCGCGTTGAGGTGGTCGACACCGTCGGAGCCGGTGACACCTTCAGCGCGGGCATCCTCGATGCCCTGGCCGACAAGCGACTGCTCGGAGCCGATCGCCGTGAGGCGATCGCGGCGATGCCGTCGGACGACGTGGCCGGGGTGCTGCGCCGCGCCGCGAGGCTCGCCGCCGTGACGGTCTCCCGCTCCGGGGCCAACCCGCCGTGGAGCCACGAGCTGACCTGATCCGCTCCCCCGGCCCACCGCGGCTACACCCGCGCCTACCCTGCTTCCTGACCCCGAGACCCGACCCCGATCCACCACGTCCCGTCACCGCCGACCGCACACCGAGGGAGAGACCTTGTCCGAGAACACCACCGCGCCCGCGACCCAGGGCGAGTACCGCATCGAGCACGACACCATGGGCGAGGTGCGGGTCCCCGCCTCCGCCCTGTACCGCGCCCAGACCCAGCGCGCCGTGGAGAACTTCCCGATCTCGGGGCAGGGCCTCGAGCCCGCCCACATCCACGCCCTCGCCCAGGTGAAGAAGGCCGCCGCTCGCGCCAACAAGGACCTGGGCGTCCTGGATGCCGCGATCGCCGACGCCATCGTCACCGCCGCCGATGCCGTCATCGCGGGCGATCACGACGACCAGTTCCCGGTGGACACGTACCAGACCGGCTCCGGCACCAGCTCGAACATGAACATGAATGAAGTGCTAGCCACCCTGGCCACCCGCGCCGGCGGGATCGACGTGCACCCCAACGACCACGTCAACGCCTCGCAGTCCTCCAACGACGTGTTCCCCACCTCGGTGCATGTCGCTGTGACCGCGGCGGTGACAGAGAAGCTGCTGCCGGCTCTGGCTCACCTGGCGGAGGCCCTCGAGGCGAAGGCCGAGGCGTGGAAGCACGTCGTCAAGGCCGGCCGCACCCACCTGATGGACGCCACCCCCGTCACCCTGGGGCAGGAGTTCGGCGGCTACGCGGCAGCCGTGCGCTACGGCATCGAGCGCGTCGAGGCCGCCCTGCCGCGCACCGCCGAGGTCCCCCAGGGCGGCACCGCCGTGGGCACGGGCATCAACACCCCGGCCGGATTCCCGCAGAAGGTGATCGCCAACCTCGCCGAGCAGACGGGCCTGCCGCTGACGGAGGCGCGCAACCACTTCGAGGCGCAGTCCGCTCGCGACGGCCTGGTGGAGATGTCCGGTGCGCTGCGCACCATCGCCGTGTCGATCACCAAGATCTGCAACGACCTGCGCTGGATGGGCTCCGGTCCCAACACGGGCCTGGGCGAGATCGCCATCCCCGACCTGCAGCCGGGCTCCTCGATCATGCCCGGCAAGGTGAACCCGGTGATCCCCGAGGCCGTGCTGATGGTGTGCGCCAAGGTCGTCGGCAACGACGCCGCCATCGCCTGGGGCGGCGCCCAGGGCTCCTTCGAGCTGAACGTGCAGATCCCGCTGATGGGCACCAGCCTGCTGGAGTCCATCCGTCTGCTCGCCAACGCCTCCACCGTGCTGGCCGACAAGACCGTGGACGGCCTGGTCGCCAACGAGGAGAAGGCCCGCTTCTACGCGGAGGCCTCCCCCTCCATCGTGACCCCGCTGAACAAGCTGATCGGCTACGAGAACGCCGCGAAGATCGCCAAGCACGCGGTGGCCGAACAGATCTCGGTGCGCGAGGCCACCCTCGCGCTGGGCTTCGTCGAGCGCGGCGAGCTCACCGAGGAGCAGCTGGATTCGGCCCTGGACGTGCTGTCCATGACCGAGCCGAAGGGCTGATCGAAGGGGCCGCCTGCGGGGCGGTCGGTTCAGCGCTCGAGCTCTCCCCGGTGCCCGAGCGGCAGCACTGCTGCTGCTCGGGCCCTCTCCCTGTCGATCCTCCCGCGCATCACAGCAGCATCACAGCACGGGCTCGTCCAGCACATGGGTGACCAGCTCGGCGACCTTGGACCGCTCGGAGCGCTGCAGGGTGATGTGGCCGAACAGCTCGTGCTCCTTGAGGGCCTCGACCACGGAGGCGATGCCGTCGTAGCGGCCGATCCGCAGGTTGTCGCGCTGGGCGATGTCATGGGTGAGCACGACGCGGGAGTTCTGCCCGATGCGGGAGAGCATGGTCAGCAGCACGTTGCGCTCGAGGGACTGCGCCTCGTCCACGATCACGAAGGCGTCGTGCAGGGAACGGCCGCGGATGTGGGTCAGGGGCAGCACCTCGAGCATCCCACGGGAGAGGACCTCGTCGATCACGTTCTGGGAGACCATCGACCCCAGGGTGTCGAACACGGCCTGCCCCCACGGCCCCATCTTCTCGCTCTGGTCGCCGGGCAGGTATCCGAGCTCCTGGCCGCCCACCGCGAACAGGGGCCGGAACACCATGATCCTGCGCTGCGTCCGGCGCTCCAGGACCGCTTCCAGACCGGTGCACAGCGCCAGGGCGCTCTTGCCGGTGCCGGCGCGGCCCCCCAGGGACACGATCCCCACGGACTCGTCCAGCAGCAGGTCGATCGCCACCCGCTGCTCGGCGGAGCGACCGGACACCCCGAACACCGTCTGGTCCCCGGGCACCAGGCGCACCTTCTTGTCCTTGGTGAGGCGACCCAGGGCCGATCCGCGCGGGCTGGTGATGGTGAGCCCGGTGTGCACGGGATGGTGGGCGATCTCGGGGATCTCCACCAGTTCCCCGTCGTAGAGGTCGGCCATGGTCTGCTCGTCCACGGAGGCAGCGATCATGCCGGTGTAGCCGCGGTCGCGAGCGAGCTCTGCGCGGTACTCCTCGGCGTGGATGCCGGAGGCGGAGGCCTTGATCCGCATCGGCAGGTCCTTGGAGACCAGCACCACGTGCTTGCCCTCCAGCTGCAGGTTCTTGGCGACCGCGAGGATGCGCGTGTCGTTGTCGCCCAGGCGGAACCCATCGGGCAGGGAAGAGGTGGACTGGTGGTTCAGCTCCACGTGCACGCGCCCGCCCTCCTGGCCGATGGGCAGGGGCACCGCGAGGTTGCCGTGCTGCTCGCGCAGGTCGTCGAGGATCCGCAGGGCCTGGCGGGCGAAGTACCCCAGGTCGGGGTGATGGCGCTTGGCCTCCAGTTCGGTGACCACCACGATCGGCAGCACGATGTCGTGCTCGGCGAAGCGGGTGAGCGAGAGCGGATCGGCCAGCAGCACCGAGGTGTCCAGCACGTAGGTGATCACCCCGGTCTCGATGTCAGGCAGCACCTCCTGAGCCGCCCCGGGCACCAGCGAGGGGACCACCGGTGTGCCGTCTCCCAGACGGGGCGCCGCTTCCGCCGATGTGCTGGCCCGCGCGGTGCGGAGCTCTGCGGGGCCGGCATCTGCGACGCCGCCCTCGGCGGGCATCGTCTCGCGGGCTGTGGTGGTCTCGTCCATGGGAGCCTCCCGGGTTCACGCGGTTGCCTGGACCATAACCCTCGTGGCACCCGCACTCGGGCGCGTCCCGCCGCGGGCGGGTGGGACGTTCACCCGATCGTCACCGGGAGTTCGGCAGAACCCCGGCGACCTCCATGGTGCCATCGCAGTGACCTGGAGCACACGAGAGACGCGCCCATCCCCGTCCCGGCTTCGACGAATGAGGAGACGGGCCTGCCCTCCATGGGAACGACGACCGACCGTCCCCACCGTCCGGGCGGCGGGCCTGCGCACCCGGGCTTCGGGGCACCGGCCTAGCTGCCGAAGCGGCGCTCGCGGCGGCAGAAGTCGCGCAGGGCGCGCAGCAGGTCCACCCGGCGGAAGCCCGGCCAGTACGTCTCGCAGAACCAGTACTCGGAGTGGACCGACTGCCACAGCAGGAACCCGGACAGCCGCTGCTCCCCGGAGGTGCGGATGATCAGGTCGGGATCGGGCTGGCCGCGGGTGTAGAGGTGCTCGGTGATGGAGTCGACGCTGATGGCCGCCGCGACCTGCTCTGGGTCCATCCCCTGGGATCCCAGATCCCGCACCAGTTCGCGCACCGCATCCACGATCTCCTCGCGGCCGCCGTAGCCGATGGCGACGTTCACCGTGAGGCGGGAAGCGGGCTCGGCATCCTGCTGGATCCGGCCGATGGCGCCGCGCACCTCCTCGGGCAGCATCTCCGCACTGCCGGTGAGGCGCACGCAGTAGCCGGCGTCGATGATCTGCTCGACGGTGTCCTTGATGATCCCGTAGAGCGCACCGAGCTCCTCGGCCGGGCGCGACAGGTTGTCGGTCGAGAGCATCCAGACGGTGACAAGCGGGATGTGGAGGCCCTCGCACCAGGTCAGGAACTCGACGATCTTCGCTGCGCCCATGCGGTGGCCCTCGGCGGTGGTGGCTCCGGAGGCCTTGGCCCATCGCCGGTTGCCGTCCACGATGACGCCCAGGTGCTGGGGCAGCTCGTAGTTCTCCAGCTCACGGGTGAGGCGGCGCTCGTACACGCGATAGAGCAGGGAGTCGTCGTCCACCACGGCCTCATCCCCTTCCGCCGACCGATCGTGCGGCCCGGATCGCGGCCGCGCTGTCCATTATCGGCTGTCGTGGACGGCTTTCGCGTGCGGTGCCAGGATCCTCACCGGATCCGCACAGCTCACCGCTGGCGCGTGGACGCCCCGCCCGCCCAGGCCGTGACGGTTACGGAACCGTAGGTTACGCTTTCGCCATGACCATCGGCGAGCGTCCGGACGACGCACCCCAGCACGAGCGCACCCGCGTCGCGCCCAGCACCATCACCCTCCCGCACCATGACCAGGATCCCGCGCTCCGCGAGGCGGTCGACGCGGTCGCCGAGTCCGGTGCCACCGTGGCCGACGAGGACATCCCCACCGCCGATCGCTACCCCTTCGCGCCGCGCACCCTGACCCGCGCCATGGCGCGCCGGGCCGCGACGCTGGGCCTCCAGCTGCCCAAGCCTCGACTGCGGGGCGTGCTGCACCTGATCGCCTTCCCGGCGGTGCTGATCGCGGGCCTGCTGCTGGTGGCCTTCGGACAGACCCTCGCCATCCGCCTGGCCTGCACGGTGTTCATCGCGACCGCCTCCCTGCTGTTCGGGGTCAGCGCGACGTACCACCGCGGGACCTGGTCACCGCAGCACGCCATCATCCTGCGACGCTTCGACCACGCCAACATCTTCCTGATCATCGCGGGGACCTACACGCCGCTGGCGATCTCCCTGCTGGAGACGCGCGATGCGGTGACCCTGCTGACGATCTGCTGGGGCGGTGCCGCCGCTGGGGTGCTGTTCCGGCTGTTCTGGACCGGGGCCCCGCGCTGGCTCTACGTGCCTGCCTACATCGCACTGGGCTGGGTGGCGGTGTTCTACATGCCGCAGATGCTGGCCGGCGGCGGCTGGGCCGTGGTCTCGCTGCTCGTGGCCGGGGGCATCGCCTACACGGCTGGTGCGATCGTGTACGCCCTCAAGCGGCCCGATCCCTCACCGGCGTGGTTCGGGTTCCACGAGATCTTCCACGCCGGCACGCTGGTCGGCTTCGGCTGCCACTTCGCGGCGGTCGCACTGTCGGTGCTCTGAGAGCCCGTAAGGGCCCGTCAGCGCAGGTCCGACGGAGGCCGCGGATCGTCCTCGGATTCCCCGGCTCCGCGCTCGCCTGCCGTGTGCGTCCCGTCGACAGGGTCCGTTCCCGGATCGACCTCCCGGCTCTCAGCACCGGCCGCGTCGCGCTGCTCCTCGGCCCTGTCGCGCCGCTCCTGGGCCTCGTAGCGCTCCCGCACCCGGCCCGCGGCCTGCACGCGTCGCACACGCCGGGCCATGTCCACCAGCAGCAGTACCAGCAGGGCCGCCAGCACGAAGGTGGCGAAGAACCCGGGCAGGCCGGGGGAGACGGAGACCGGGGTGAACTCCTCGCCGTCCGAAGGGGTGGGGGCTGCCAGCACCAGCTCGGTGATCACCAGGGCGGGGGACATCAGCGCACCTCGCCGTCGGCGGACCGACCGGTCCTAGCCTGCTCGCCGACATCCCGGGAGGGTGCCTCGTGGCCCTCGGTGCGCACCAGGTCGAGCCAGCCGCCCTCCTCATGGTGGGGCTGCTCCGGCCGGGCAGGGCGCAGGCCCGCGAACAGGTCCGTCTCCGGGAGCTCCACACCGATGCGGGAGATGCGCAGCTCGTAGTCGTCGGTGCCCCAGGCTCGGGTGTCCGCGTCGTGGGCGATGCGGAAGAACGGACCGTCAGGATCCACCTGGGTGGCGTGGGCCCGCAGGGCGTCATCGCGCACCTGGAGGTAGTCGCGCACGTCCACGCGCGTGGTGAGCAGGCGATCGGTGCGCTCGTCGAAGTGGAGCAGCATGTCCTCCAGCTCCTCGTTGGGCTGGCCCTCCTCACGCAGGTGCCGTGCGATCGCGGCGAACCGCTGCCGGTGGAACGCGTTGATGTAGTAGAGCTTGGCGATCGCCCATGGCTCCCCCAGCTCCGGGGCGAACTCGGGATCCGCCGCCAGCTCGAAGGCGGCCATCGAGATGCGGTGCACCTGGATGTGGTCGGGGTGCGGGTAGCCGCCGTTCTCGTCGTAGGTGGTCATCACGTGGGGGCGCAGGCGCCGCACCGCTTCGACCAGGGGGCGGGCGGCCTCCAGGACGTCGATGGTGGCGAAGGAGCCCTCGGGCAGCGGCGGCAGCGGGTCGCCGCTGGGCAGCCCGGAGTCCTCGAAGCCGAGCCATTCGTGCTGCACGCCGAGGATCGCCTGGGCCTTGGCCATCTCCTCGCGGCGCACCTCAGGCAGGCGTGCCGCGATCTCGGTGTCACCGAGCAGCTTGGGGTTCAGGATGTCGCCCCTCTCGCCACCGGTGCAGGTGATCACGGTGACCTCCACACCCTCGCGGGCGTAGCGGGCGGTGCTGCCGGCACCCTTGGACGACTCGTCGTCGGGGTGCGCGTGGACGGCCACCATGCGCAGGGGCTCGTCGGGGGCGGGCAGTACGACGTTCACGGATCTCCTCGACGGATCAGGCACAGGTCAGCGGGGGACGGCGCCAGGGACAGGGCCCCGACCACCGGTTGAGCCTACGCCACTGCCATGTGCTCTCGCCCAGCGGCGTGCACGGTCCGTCTGCGCAAGCGGCGTCGGCGGCATGGTCACCATTCCCGCGGTGCCGACCATCGACCCGTCCTCCCCCAGGCCGGTCTGGGACACTGGCCGGCATGAGTGCAGTCCAGAACCGACCGGCAGATCGCTACGGCGCACCCATCGTGTCCCCGCGCCTGGGCCGGATCATGGTGGCCGTGGTCGCGATCGTGTTCGCGGCCACGGTGGTGCTGATCGGGATCCGCTTCGCCGATCAGCCCGTCAAGGCCGAACTGCTCTCGTATGAGCACGTGGACGAGAACCGCATCGCGGTGAGCTTCGCGGTCACCATGCGCCCCGGAGCGGAGGCGGAGTGCGCGGTCCAGGCGATGAACGAGGGACGTGCGCAGGTGGGCTTCGTCGAGGTGGAGGTCCCCGCCCAGGAGCAGCGCCGCAGCACGCACCGGGTGGAGATCGCAACCCAGGGTGACGCAGTATCGGCCGAGGTGCTCGGCTGCGAACAGCTCTGAGCACGCGGCGCACGCCGACACTTCCTGCGAGCCTCGCACTGACCTGCAGTGTCGTGACGTGCACCATTGTGCGTTCAGGAAATTGCCCTCACACATGTAAACTGTCTGGGAACCGGCTTCGTGCCGGTTCTTCATTTCCCGCACACGGGGCGCATGCGCACATGTGCCCCGTATTTGCGTAGGGGGCCATGTCGTCCCATTGCGCACCAGAACTTCGACAGGAGTGAACCCATGAGCAGCCAGCCGAATGGCGCCTGGCTCACCCAGGACGCGTACGACCGCCTGGCCAAGGAGCTCGAGGAGCTCGAGGGCCCGGGGCGCGCCGAGATCGCGGAGCGCATCGCTGCGGCCCGTGACGAGGGCGACCTCAAGGAGAACGGTGGCTACCACGCTGCCCGCGAGCAGCAGGGCATGATGGAGGCGCGCATCGCCGATCTCCAGCGACTGCTGAAGAACGCCGTGGTGGGCGAGGCCCCCAAGGACGACGGCGTGGTCGAGCCGGGCATGGTGGTGACCATCTCCCTGGCCGGCAAGGAGCGCACGTTCCTGCTGGGCAACCGTGAGATCGCCGATAGTGACGACCTCGAGGTGTACTCGACCGATTCGCCTCTGGGCGGCGCCATCAACGGCGCCTCGGTGGGCCAGTCCATCGACTACACCGCCCCCAACGGCAAGTCCTTCCCGGTGGAGATCCTGAAGGCGAAGCCCTACAAGGCATGAGCCCGCCCCGGCTGTGCCAGGCCGGGCATGCACGAGGGGGGCCGGCCCCGCGGGGGCGGGGGCGGCCGGCGCATCGGCAGGGGCGGCAACGGTGTCGTCTGTCGGGACGGCGGTGGCCGCGGGTGCCTGGCGGCCACCGTCCGTCTCCGGCGCCCGCCGGACGGGCTTGTCCTCAGGGGCGCCGTGGGCCTGCTCCTCTCCGGCCGGTGCGGCCTCGCCCGGCTTCTGCTGTGCTGGCTTCTGATCGGCGGGCCGGGAGGGGGCGGAGAGGGTGTCGGCCCAGGTGGGGGCAGCTGGCCGCTCCTTGACCGCGGTGCCTGCGGGGCGAGATCCGGTGCTGCTGTCCTGCGGATCACGGCGCTGGTCCTTGGGATCGGTCGGGGTCTTCCCCCTGCTGCGCAGATAGGCCCATGCCCCCGCGCCGATCACACCGATACCACCGGCTCCACCGACGAGCAGGACGAGAATGTCATTGGGATCCACGGGTCACCTCCGAGGTCGCAGGAGCCGGCGATGCGGCGGGGCCATGGGCCAGTCTAGGTGCACCCGGTCAGGACGCCGGTGGGGGGCGACGGGGTGGTCGTACCTCGGGATGGTCACACCTTTGGGGCGGGCTGTCAGCCCAGACGGTCGCGGTCAGCGGCCATGCGCGGTCCGCGGCCTCAGGTGTCGCGCCGCGTGCGCGAGGAGTGGCGCGGCGTGCGCAGCGGTGTCTGCTCGCCGTGCCGTGCCCGGCGCACGTTGGGAGCGGCGACGGCTGCGAGGATCGCGACGGCGGCCAGCAGCGCCAGCAGTAGGAACCCGACCGTTACCACACCCAGACCCATGCCCATGGCTCCATTCTGCACGGCGATCCGCGCCGAGGCGTGCTACGTCCTCTGTGCGGCGCGCCACGACGAGCAGCAGACGGGCACCTCTTCCCGTGGCTGTCGCAGCAGGTGCCGGCGCATGGTGGGCCTCATCACCATCATCGTCTCGGCCTCCGAGGAGCCCCAGGGGGCTCCACGCCGGCGGATGCGCGACTGGCCGGTTCGACAGCTCATAGCGAAGAAGAGCGGGAACAGACGCGATGCGCCTGCCGGGACCGAACGACGGCGGTACTGATCAGTCCAGTTCGGGGAACCAGATGCCGATCTCGCGGGCGGCGGACTCCTCGGAATCGGAGCCGTGGACGAGGTTCTGGATCACCGGCAGGTCCCATTCGCGGGCCAGATCGCCGCGGATGGTGCCCGGAGCGGCCTCGGTGGGGTTGGTGGCACCGGCCAGGGAGCGGAAGCCTGCGATGACACCCTCCCCCTCGAGCACCAGCGCGACCAGAGGTGCGGCCCCCATGTACTCCACGAGACCGGGATAGAAGGGCTTGCCCTCGTGCTCTGCGTAGTGGGCGGAGAGCTCCTCGTCGGTGGCAGTGCGCTGGCCCAGGGCGGAGATGGTGTAGCCCTTGGCCTCGATGCGGCGGATGATCTCCCCGCGCAGGCCGCGCTTGACGGCGTCGGGCTTGAGCAGGACGAGAGTGCGCTGTGGGGTCATAGCCGCGAGCCTAACGGCGCGCGGTCCGCGGTGCGAGTCGGGTTCAGGCCCTCGGCGGGCGATGGGACTGCCGGCTGCGTTCGGCCCGGTCGGCCTCCGTCGCCCCGCCCCCGCTGGCCGATGCATCGGGACCCGGCCCCGCAGCACTCCCCTCCGCAGAGGCCTCTGCGCGCCAGTGGGCGGCGTCGATCGCGTCCTTCTCCCCATCCAGCTGATGGCCCTTGACGACGCTGTACACATAGAGGATCGCGAAGATGACGCCCACCGCCCACATCGCGGGGACCTGCACTCCCAGCAGGATCACGGGGACCTGGAGCACCGCCCCGATGTAGTAGGGAACGGCCCCGCGCTTGAGCATCCCGGAGCACGCCACCAGTGCCACCGAGGTGAGCAGCCCCCAGCTCCAGGTGAACGCACGCTGGTCGGGAACCAGCTGATGGGCCACCAGCACCGCGAAGAGCACCACGAAGGCCTCGACCACCAGCACGGTCGCACCGAGGATGCGCTGCGCCCCGTGCGCGCGGGAGGAGGGTTCGAGGAAACGGGTCACTCTCACTCCTCCTCCGGCAGGCCCAGCAGGTCCCGCACCTCGGCGGCCAGCGTCACCGATCCGGCCACCACCACACCGCCGAACATCTCCCCCTCGGCCTCGGCCAGATCCACCGCCTGCTGGATCGCATCCGGCAGCGAGGCGGCCTCGAGCACGCGGTCCTCGTCGTCGAACACGTCGCGGGCGAGGTCTGCCAGTTCATGGGAGGGGATGGCGCGTGGTGAGGACGAGTGGGTGATCACCACGGAGTCCAGCAGGGGCTCGAGGGTGGCAAGCAGCTGCTCGGCGTCCTTCTCCTGCAGGATCCCCACCAGTCCGATGGTGCGCGTGAAGCGGAAGTTCTCCCGGACCGTGGCCACCAGGGTCTCGGCTCCGGAGGGGTTGTGGGCCGCATCCAGCAGGATCGTGGGCGACTGGCGCACCACCTCGGCCCGGCCCGGGGAGGTGACCGATCCCAGTGCGGCCGTCAGCAGGCCAGCATCCAGCGGCGAGTCGCCGCCCAGGAGGGCCTCGGCCGCGGCCACGGCGAGGAGTGCGTTGTGCGCCTGGTGCTCGCCGAGAAGCGAGAGGAACAGGTCCTCGTAGCGACCGGCGATCCCCTGCAGGGTGAGCATCTGCCCGCCCACGCCAGGAGTGCGGGAGAGCACCCCGATCTGCTCGTCCTCGAAGGCGGCCTCGGCACCGAGCTCGATGACCCGCTCGCGCAGCACGTCGGCGGCGTCCCCCTCGGGCTGGGCCGCGATCACGGCGGTGGCGCCGGCGGTCAGGATCCCGGCCTTCTCCGCGGCGATCTCGGCGATGGTCTCGCCGAGGTACTCCTGGTGGTCCAGGCCGATGACGGTGATCACGGCGACGTCCGGATCGACCACACCGGTGGCGTCCCAGGTGCCGCCCAGGCCGGTCTCCACCACCGCAACGTCCACGGGGGCGGAGGCGAAGGCCTGGTAGGCCATGGCGGTGAGGTACTCGAAGTAGGTGAGCCGCACTCCCCCGGCCGCCAGGGACTCCTCATCGACGATCCGGGCGAACGGCTCGACGTCGCGGTACGCCTGGACGAAGCCGTCCTCGTCGATCGGGGAGCCGTCGATCGCGATGCGCTCCACCGGCGAGTGCAGGTGGGGGCTGGTGGTGCGTCCGGTGCGCAGGCCCGCCTCACGCAGGATCCGCTCCAGGATGCGGGCGGTAGTGGTCTTGCCGTTGGTGCCGGCGATGCGGATGGAGCGGTAGGAGTGCTGGGGGTCCCCCATCAGCTCCATCACCCGGCGGATCCGCGACAGGTCCGGTTCGATGCGGTTCTCCGGCGCGCGCTCGAGGAGGGCGGCGTACACCTCGCGCAGCTGCGGCGACATGGCCGGACGGGACGGACGGGGCACGGGGTCTCCTACGGGGGCGCGGACGGGGCGCTGGTCAGTCTACGGAGGGCGCCTCCGACGCAACGTCTCCGGGAAGGTTCGGGGTGGCAGGTGTCGCAGCCGGCGCGCTGCTCAGTGGCGACGGCTGCGCCCGGCCGTCTCAGTCCACCTCGACTCGGTAGATGAACGCCGCCATGGCATCGCGCAGGATCGGCGAGTACGGCCGGTACGAGCCATCGGGCCAGCCCGTGGTGATGCCCTCGGAGTATGCCCAGCTGATCTCCTTGTAGAAGATCGTGTCGCGCACGCTGATGTCCTTCAGCGGGCTGACGGCCGGGGCCGTGAACGGAGGCGATCCCTGCGCGCGATACAGGAAGGCGGCCATCGCATCGCGCTTGACGGGCTCGTAAGGACGGAAGGTGCCATCGGGCCAGCCCTCGGCGATGCCTTCGGAATGCGCCCACGTGATCTCCTTGTAGAAGACCTCTCGGGTGGGTGAGACGTCCTTGAACGGTGAGACGGCAGGCGGTGTGTACGCGGGCGAGCCGGCGGCCCGGTACAGGAACGCAGCCATGGCATCGCGCTTGATCGGCTCGAAGGGCCGGTACGTTCCGTCGGACCACCCGTTGGCCAGTCCCGCGTGCTTCATCCATGCGATCTCGGTGAAGAACACGAGGTCGCCGTGGTTGACGTCCCGGAACGGCGCCTGGGGGGTGCGCCCCATCGGTGCGGCCACCGGGTACGCATGTGCCGAGGTGCCATTGGGAGAACCGAACCAGAGCGAGAAGTTCCGGAAGAAGTTGCGGTTGCCGTAGGTGGCACACACGTCGTCCGCAACAGCACCGGCCCCGGCATCGAGCGTGGCCTGGGTGGGGGTGAACGGCGTGTAGTTGTACAGGGCGGCAGTGGCCCGGTTGGCGATGTTCACAGAAGCTTCGCCGCAGAACGGGTAGGGGCTGTACTGGATCAGGTTGGCCCCGACCTGGTAGCGGTAGCCACGAGAGGCATCGCCGTACTCCTGGAGGCGCTTCGCAGCATGGTAGAGCTGATGGCCGAGTCCGGCATATCGCGGATCGCAGGCCTCGAAGTCCGGGCAGCGGAACCCCAAGGCCTGGTCGAGCTTGGTCCAGGTAGGCGAAGTTGTCGTGATCAAGCCCTGCTCCTTCTGGAGCATCACCAGCAGCACCTGCGGGTTCACGGAACAAGCGCGCGAGACGTCGGTGATCATCTCGCCGGCTGTGCCTTGGGTGCGGGCCGGAACCGCCTCGCACACGTCGGTTGCGGCTCGCTGCGGGGTGTCCATGCGGACGTCCTTGAGGCAGGGCGCGCCACCGCGCGCGGTGCGGCAGTTCGCTCCCTGGTCGCGGAGGAACTGATCGACCTCGGAGGCCGACATCCGGTTTCCGTCGAACATCACCTCGTCGCTGATGAGAGCGCCGGGATCGAAACCACCGAGTCCTGCGGGGGTGGGCCCCGCGTGGGCCGGAACAGCGAGGGTACTGGCCGCCAGCAGCAGCGCGATGATCGCGGCCAGGAGCGGACGACGGCTGAGGAGCGAAGTGGCGCGTGATGCGCCAGGGGATTCAGTGGGCACAGGGACCTCCGGGAAGTGGACCGGGCTGCCCGGCCATCTCTCAGGATATCCGGCCCCAGCGCATCGCAGGGGTTCCCTGAGATGCACCCGGGCGTCGCCGGTCGCGCGGTTCCTCCCCAGCTAGTTCTCGTCCACATGGGCAGTTCTACCCATGGTCACCACCGTGGGGTGCTCGTACGGTGAACGGACCAGGCCACACCAGCGCCCTGTTCGCCATCGGAGCTGAACGGGGCAGGCACCGCTCACGGGAGGTTCGAGATGACCACGCTGACCCAGGACGTGCCCGAGGCGATCGGCGCCGTCCGCGCCGCCGGCACACCCGAGCGCGCGCTGAACCCGATCTACCGAGCCCTAACGGCCGATGAGGCAAACGGGGTGAGGACGGAGGCGGTGAAGAGCTCGCTGGAAGGCCCGGAACTGGACCTCCTGGTGCGCCAGATGACCGCCCCCGCGGTGATGGTGCTGGCAGTGGAGGCAGGCGGTCTCGCACACCGGGTGCGCGTGGGCGTCCATGCCGACGGTGCCACGGTGGAGCACTCCGAGGTGCCCACTGACGAGGAGCCCGGCGCTTCGCGGTGGTCGGAGTGTGTTCTCGAGGACCTCCCGCGACTGTTCGCCGACGTGCTGCCTGACGGCAGCGCCCTGGGGACGCCGCCCCGTCTGACAGTGCAGAACAAGCCCGGCACCCTTCGTTTGGATGCCGCCCAGCTCGCGCATCTGCGAGAGCTGCTCGTCGCCGGGGCCGACGCCGAGACCGCGTTCTCCCGCCTCGATGGGCTGGACCCTCGCCTGCAGGACGCCCTCACCGCCCGGGGGGACCGCGCTTCCCTCAGCCTGACCCTCCACTCCCCCGATCCGGCCCGCCTGGCACAGCCGGTGAGTATCGCACGGCTGTGGAACTGCGGGCAGCTGGGGATCTACCGCACCGACACCCCGGACCGTTCGCAGATCGAGGTGGTGGCGGTGGAGCCCGGTGACGTCCTAGGCACCGTGATCCCCCTGCTGGAGGAGTCGATCCGCTTCGCCTCCGGCCTGCCACCGACGCCCGGGGACGAGGACCCCGCAGGTACGAGCGGTGAGGGGGCCCGGTCATGAGCGGCTTCTACGGGATGGACACCCAGCAGGTGCGCGACCACAGCGCCGCCTGCCGCACCGGGATGAACCGCATCGAGGAGCTGCGCGGCGCACTGGACGGTGCTGTCACTTCTGTGACCTGGGAGGGACCGGACGCGGACAGCTTCCGGGACGAGTGGCTCCAGCTCTCCAGTGGGCGGATCAGCGGCCTGCTCGCAGAGCTCGAGGACCAGGCCTCCCAGCTGGAGGGCGAGGCCGATCAGCAGGACGTGGTCTCTGACCGCGACGGCACCGAATCCGGCCCCGGCACCCGCCCCAGCACCGTCCCGGACGCCCCGACGGACCGGATGGACCGCGGCTACCTCCACGAGGACAACCCGTGGATCCCGAACTGGTTGGAGAACCCGGCCGAGCAGCTGTTCTCCGATACGGCCGGGCTGATCAGCGATGGCATCGGCTGGGGCAGCGACCTCCTGATGGACGGCATCAGCACGATGGGCAACGGGCTCGGCATGGACATGAGCGGTTTCGAGGTGTTCCGCCGAGATGCCGAGCATCTGGGCGAAACCTTCACGGGCTGGATGACCGGGCAGCGGGTTCCGACGATCGCCGAGCTGGTCGCCGGCGCCGCGGTCACCACCGCTTCGGGCGCGGCAGCGCTGTACGACATGGTGCCGGGCTCACCCGGGACCGACTTCTTCGACGACAGGCCTGGCGGGATCGTGCACGGCGTCGAGATCACCACCGGCCCGGTCGAAGGGCCGCAGACTCTGCAGGACCTGATTCTGGAGAACAACCAACTCCGCCTCCCCAACCCCGACGACGCTCCGCTGGAATCCGGTCAGATCGGCATTCAGGAAGTCCACAACTCCCAGGGGGGCGACCCGGTCTACATTGTGCAGATCCCGCCCACCGAAGGTGCGGACATCGACACCTGGGATGCCTGGGGTTCACAGGGGAACTCACGGGACTGGGCATCGAACCTGCGTCTGGTGGCCGGCCAGCACCCGGCCGCGATGGACGACGTGCGCGCCGCGATGGACGCGGCGGGCATCCCTCCGGGCTCGAACGTGATGCTGGTGGGTCACTCACAGGGTGGGATCGTGGGATCGCACCTGGCATCGGACCCGAGCTTCAACTCGGCCTCCGGGGCCGACGGCACCTATAACGTCACCCATGCGTTCTCCGTGGGCTCACCGGTGCAGACGGTCCTACCAGCCCAGGGCGGCACCGAGGTGGTCAACGTGACTCACGGACCCGCCTCCCTGGGATGGCCGTCCTCGACTGGGGACCACATCGCGCACCTCGACCTGCAGGGGACACAGATCGGTGGGGGGCGCCTTCAGGCTCCGAACCTGCATGAAGTGGTCCTACCCGGCACAGCAGCTCCGACGTCCGGGGCGGAATGGCTGCACGTCAACCATGACTCCGTGGGCCCGGACGGGGAACCACACCTTGGTTATGCCGGAACAGTCGGGCGTTCCACCGAAAGCCACCCCGTACTCGGACCCCTGCAGAACGACCTGACCGGGATCTATCTGGGGGATGGCACCTACGTCGCAGAATCACACGTAGTGACCGTTGGGCGTGAGCACAGGTCCTGACTCGACATACCGACGGCAGCAGCCATGCCAGGCCAAAACGCGAACAGTGCGATCAAGCGCATGTCCTGCCCTTCCGGGTCAGCTCAGGCCGTACCGCGAATAGAGCGATGAAGCGCCCACGTAGTCGAGCCTGTGGTCTTCAGTAGGAAACTCGGGATGCAGCTCCAGTGCGGTGAGCTCGGTTCCGTCGGGAAGTCGACCGGTGATCCCACCGACCCTCGTATCGGGCTCGTCCCGCTCATGAAGAATGGTGACTGCCGTACGCATCACGTCGTCGTAGATGCCGAGCCCGGTCGATGCTGACGTTGCATCGATCTCCACGTCACCCGCGACGTACTGCAGGAACCTGTTGTTGGTCCCCGTCCGCAACGACGCTCCTGTGACGCCCGGGATCTCGAGCACGGCTTCCGTGATCAGCTCGGCGCGGTCCTTTCGGAGTACGGAGCATCCCGTGAGTGCTGCTGCGGCCAGCGCCCCCACGCCGCCGAGGATTCCTCGTCTGCTCATCACCGCACATGCCTCCCTGCCCGATAGTCACCAGGGCCAGCATGCCACGTTGACCGTGGACGTCCCCCAGGTGAGCGCGATCTGGTCCGGATCACCTACTCTCACACAAGGCGTGACACGACAGGAGGAGCAGCGATGGCACCGAGGCGTCGCCATGTCCTGGTAGCAGGCGCGATGGGTCTGTTCTCCCTGGTGACTGGATGCAGCGGGTTCTCCAAGCCCGGCTGGAGCGACGTCAACCGCGAGATCCAGTCCGCTCCCGGAGTCACCGGAGCCGACATCATCGGCGGACCCGGCGGCGGGCTGGGTACCACCGTCAGCGGCACCATCACCCTGGACGTCACCGCCGATGAGCTGCCCGACGCCTTCGAGGAAGCCTGGAGGCGCGGCGTCGAGGTGATTCACGAGATGTTCGATCCCGGACAGGCCATCGATGTCGCAGTCAGAGGCGTCATCTCCGATGGCACAGAGATTCCCGCCTACGAACTGCTCGAACACGAGGAACCCGTGCCGACGACGATGTCCCACTTCTACGAGCACTACGGGATCGGCTGAGCCCCGGCCAACGGCCTCCCGGCACGGGGAACAGCGCCGCCGGGAGCCGGCAGGCCGCGGGAAGCACGGGACGAAGACGAACGGGGGGGGGGGGGGGGGCCCCCCCCCCCCCCCCGGGGGGGGGGGGGGGGGGGGGGGGGGGGCCCGACGAGAGTCGGCTGACGGGCGCGGGCCA
>NZ_JALXKT010000051.1:0-22980 GCF_025144775.1 Brachybacterium sp. p3-SID957
CCCCCACCGCAGTCCGTGCAGCGACAGGGACGTCACGCGATCACGTCGAGGACACCGGCTGCCGGTCACGCCCGGCGGGCATCGCATCCAGCGCGCCGGTGGCGCCCAGCGCGCGGGTGGCTACCCAGCCCAGCAGGCCGCACAGCACCGCCCCGGAAAGCAGGAAGAACGCCAGCATCATGAAGGAGAACGACCAGCTCATCTCCATGTAGTAGGCGAACTTCTCGTAGCCCCACTCCAGCACGGCCGCGAGCACGCCGCCCAGGATGGCGACGGGCAGGGTGAAGCGGCGGTAGCGGGTCAACAGGAAGGCGAGCTCCACGCCGCCGCCCTGCATCAGGCCCGAGATCGCGGTGCCCCAGCCCCACTGGCTGCCCAGCAGCATCGACAGCACTGCAGCGATCATCTCCGCCCCGAGGGCCGCACCGGGCTTGCGCACGATCAGAGCGGCCAGCATCGCCGGCAGGAACCAGATCCCGGCCAGCAGGCCCTCAGCGGGCTTGAAGGCCGTCGTCAGCGGCCCGATCAGGGTGTACAGCTGGCCGTACCCCAGGAACGCCACCCCGAAGGCGACCCCGATGACCACCGTGACCAGCAGGTCCACCGTGCGGTAGCGGGTGGTGTGTGAACGGTGCATCTCCACTCCTTCCATGGCTGGAAGGGGCGCGCGAGGACGGATCAGCCGTCCGGCGCGGAAATCCCGACTCCCTACGCCGGTATGAACCGGATCAGGTTCGAGGGTCTGCGCCCTGCGGCGCACTCTCAGCACCCCGTTGGTGCTCCCCTGTCAGCAGATGACCAGCGGACAGTCTAGCGTCTGGCGCGGATCGCCTGCTCCACGGCCTCGGCGGCGGCGATCGGATCGGTGGGGGAGAACAGGTAGTCGGACTCGCCGCGACCCACGATCTCCACCATGGTGCCGGCGCGGGTCACCAGGATCCGGCTGCGGCGCTGCACCTCGGCGGTGGTGAAGATCTTCCCGCGGCCCACCGGTCGCAGGTCCGCCGGGCGTGCGGCCATCACCCGGCCGCACCGCCAGCCGTACCCGCCCACCGTCACGCCGATGGTGGAGGGCGGGATCTCCCGCAGCTGCACGGTGCGGAAGTCCTGCAGCGGCCACGGCGGCCGGGGCCAGAACCCGCCCAGGCTCACCGTCACCCCGTGCTCGTCCACGATGAACCGGGTCCACTGGCACATCCAGGTCCACAGCGCCAGGCCCGCGAACACGATCGCTGCGCTCACCAGCAGCACGGGGGCCAGGGGCTGGGGCCGGGTGGCCATCACCACCACCAGCACCACCCCGGCCAGCAGCGTGACCGCGATCCTGGTCCAGCCCACGGAGCCGGGCCGGGTGGTGCCCACGTAGAACGGGGCGTTGGGCCTGGCCATCAGCTCACCAGATCGTCACGCGCTGCTCGGGCGCGCGGTACATCGCATCGCCCTCGCGCACGTCGAAGGCCTCGTAGAAGTCGTCCATGTGGCCAGCCGTGATGTTGCAGCGGAACTCCGCGGGGGAGTGCGGGTCCACCGCGAGGCGACGGACCGCCTCCTGCAGACGGTTCTTGCCCCGCCACACGGTGGCCCAGGACAGGAACACCCGCTGGATCCCGGTCCAGCCGTCCAGCACAGGTGCTTCGCCACCGTCCTTGGCGACGCGGGCGCGGTATGCCTTCAGCGCGATGCCCAGACCGCCCAGGTCGCCGATGTTCTCACCGATGGTGAGGGCACCGTTGACGGTGTGCTGGTCGTCCAGCTCACGGGGGGACAGCTCGGAGAACTGCGAGATCAGCACGGTGGTGCGGTCCTCGAAGGCGGCGCGGTCCTCCGCGGTCCACCATGAGGCGAGGTTGCCGTCGCCGTCGTACTTGGAGCCCTGATCATCGAAGCCGTGGCCGATCTCGTGGCCGATCACCGCGCCGATGCCGCCGAAGTTCACGGCGTCGTCGGCCTCGGCATCGAAGAACGGCGGCTGCAGGATTGCGGCCGGGAACACGATCTCGTTGCGGCCGGGGTTGTAGTAGGCGTTGACCGTCTGCGGGGTCATGTGCCACTCGTCCTCGTCGATCGGACCGCCCACCTTGGCGTACTCGAAGGCGGCGTCGAAGCGGCGGGAGGCGCGCACGGTCGCCACCAGGTCCCCCTCGGTGATCTCCAGGCCCTCGTAGGAGCGCCAGGTGTCCGGGTAGCCGATCTTCGGGGTGAACTTCGCAAGCTTCACCAGGGCCTTCTCGCGGGTGGCCGGGGACATCCACTCCAGGGTGGAGATCGACTCGCGGTAGGCCTCCAGCAGGGAGTCCACCAGCTCGTTCATGCGCTCCTTGTGGGAGGGCGGGAAGTGGCGGGCCACGTACTCCTTGCCCACCGAGAAGCCCACCGTGCCCTCTACGAAGGCCACGCCCCGCTTCCAGCGCTCACGCAGCTCCTCCGCGCCGCTGAGGACGCGGCCGGTGAAGTCGAAGTCCTCCTCGACGAAGGCGGAGGCCAGGTACGGGGCGTACGCGCTGACCGCCCGCACCGCGAGCCAGGCCCGCAGCACCGCGAGATCCTCACCGGCCAGCAGCTCGGCGGCGGCCTGCACGAACTCGGGCTGGCTGACCGAGACCACGTCGAAGGCGTCGGCCGGGGCCCCGGTGCCCTCGACGTAGGCGTCCCAGGGGAAGGCGGGGGCCAGCTCGCGGCGCTGCTCGGCATCCATGGGATTGTTCGACTTCTCGCGGTCGCGCACCCGCACCACGTCCACGTGGCAGGCCGCCAGGCGGGTCTCGAAGTCCAGCACGATCCGGGCCAGCTCGGCGGCATCGCCCGAGGGCAGCCCCTCGCGGCCCGGCAGGCCCGCCAGCTCCGCCAGCGCCGACAGGTGCTCGACGTAGGCGGCGCGCACGTCGGCGTAGCGGTCCTCGCGGTAGTAGGACTCGTCCGGCAGGCCAAGCCCGCCCTGGTGCAGCTTCACCTGGTAGCGGGTGGAGTCGCGGTCGTCGGTCCACACGTAGGCCAGCAGCGCGCTGGTGCCCGAGTCCGGGGCGGCCATGGTGCGCACCACCTGCTGAAGGTCAGCAGCCGAGGTGATCTGCTCCAGCAGGCCCTCCAGCGGCGCCGCTCCGGCCTGATCGATGGCCACGGTGTCCATGAACATCCGGTACAGCGCGCCGATGCGGCCGTGCTCGCTGTCGGCGGGGGCGTCCTCATCGGCCGCGGCCTCCTCGATGATCTCCCGCACGCGCTCCTCGGACAGGTCCCGCAGGGCGTGGAAGGCGCCGTCGCTGGAGCGATCCGCCGGGATCACGTGGGACTCCAGCCAGGCCCCGTTGACGTGGCCGAACAGGTCGTCCTGGATGCGGATGCCCTCATCGACGTGAGCGAGGTCCAGGCCGGAGGGCAGGGAATGCTCGGGGGCGGCAGAGGTCATATCGAATGTCTCCTCGAGGATCGGATGAGGGAGCTTCACAGCGCGGTCAGACCCAGGACCGCCAGGCCCAGGGTGAGCAGGCCGATGATGAAGGGCGCGTAGGCCCAGGGGGAGCGCAGGCGCTCGGCGGGGGTGCGGCGCTGCAGCACCAGGGTGGCCAGGCCGGAGCCGATGGACAGCACGGCCGTGCCCACCACCATCACCGGAGCCAGGATCACCAGGACGGTCGCACCGAGCTGGAACAGCACCGTGCCCAGCACGTCCAGCAGGCGCATGAGCACGGTCGAGCGAGGCGTGACGCGCTCGCTCAGCAAGGTGGCCACGGCCTGCTTCGACCACTCCGAGGGCCGGGAGATGCGCAAGCGGGTGGAGACCGTCTGTGCGGTGGCCAGGGCCAGCCACACCAGTGCCGCGCCTGCCCCCAGCCACACGCCCAGCTCGGAGCGGGCGTCGTCCGGCCACAGCAGCAGCGCCAGCAGCACGGCGGCCACGCGAAGGGCCTCCTCGGCGGCGGAGCGCACCGCCGTCAGCCCGGGGTTCACCGCCAGGCGCGGCTTGGTGCGTGCCACGAACAGGCTGGTGGCCACCAGCACCAGCAGCTGCGCGGCACCGAGCGCGAGACCGAGCGCCAGCACCAGGATGCTGGAGGGGGCCAGCGGCAGGATCGCCAGCAGCAGCACCAGCCCGAGCGCGGGCAGCACCAGCGCCAGGACCGACAGCCCGCGCACGAGATCGCGCACCACGTCGGCCCCAGTGGGAGGATGGTCG
The DNA here is from genome assembly GCF_025144775.1 of Brachybacterium sp. p3-SID957. Taxonomy (NCBI): domain Bacteria; kingdom Bacillati; phylum Actinomycetota; class Actinomycetes; order Micrococcales; family Dermabacteraceae; genus Brachybacterium; species Brachybacterium sp. p3-SID957. Next base: position 4,175 of record NZ_JALXKT010000051.1, read on the forward strand.
TGGCCGGTGTGGTCGTGCGGGTCTGCACAGCCGTGATCGGCCGCCTGCGGGGTCGCGGTCATGGAGCTCCTTCGGGTCCCCACCAGGGTAGCCGTCCGGAGGGTCCGCGACCGGAGCCCGACGTGTCACCATGGCGACATGTCACGATGACGGCGACGATCCGCGGATCCGCGGATCGGCGCGCACAGGGATCGCACGGATCCACACAGATCGGAGAGCACGATGGCACCAGGGGCGGGGCTCGACGCCGCGCAGCGCTCCCGCGCCATCGGCTCCGTGGTGGCCGCCGCCACCGGTGACGCGCTCGGCGCCCCCTACGAGTTCCTCGCCCCCATCCCGGACTCCGAGGACGTGGAGATGCTGGGCGGCGGCGTGCTGGGCTGGCAGGAGGGCGAATGGACCGACGACACCGCGATGGCGATCGTGGTGCTCGAGGCGGCCGCCGCTATCTCGGGCCTGCACGACCTGCGCCTGGAGGCCGCCCAGGACCAGATCGCCCGCGAGTGGTACTCGTGGTCGCTGGGCACCCCGGACATCGGGGGCCTGACCTCCACGGTGGTGCGACGCGCCGTGGACCGCGCCCTGGCCGACGGCCACTTCGCGCCGCGTGCGGCGGACTTCCGGGCCGCCGCCCTCAGCGCCCACGAGGAACTGCCCCGCATCGCCGGCAACGGTTCCCTGATGCGCACCCACGCCGCCGTGATGCCGTACCTGCTGCACTCCGAGGACGACGCCGCCGCGGGGATCGACGCCGTGTGCCGTCTCACCCACGTGCACCCCGATGTCACCGAGGCCTGCATGCTGTGGGGCCTCGCGGTGCGGCATGCCGTGCTCACCGGGGAGATCGACGTGCGGGTGGGCCTGGGCCGGCTCAGCGCGGAGCGCGCCGCCCTGTGGCGCACCCGGATCGAGGAGGCCGAGGCCGCCACCCCCGCCACCTTCCGCCGCAACGGCTGGGTGGTGGGTGCCTTCCAGGCCTCGTGGTCGGCGATCTCGGCCACCCTGCCGCTGCCGGGTGGGAAGTTCGCCCGGCGCGAGGCGCTGGTGCAGAGCCTCGAGAGCGCCGTGCGCGCCGGCTACGACACCGATACGGTCGCCTGCATCACCGGTGCACTGATGGGCGCGGCCGTCGGCGCCAAGGCGGTGCCGCCGGAATGGCGCCGGCAGCTGTTCGGCTGGCCCGGCTACGAGGTGGACGAACTCATCGCCCTGGTGGAGCGGGTGATCCCCGCGGAGCATGCGATCCCTGCGGAGCACGCGAGTCCCGGGCAGCACGTGACCCCGCCCGAGCGCCCGACGGAAAGGACCCCCTAATGGACCTGCGGATCTGCTCCTGGAACCTGTGGGAGCTGCGCGGTGACCTGCCCGCCCTCATCGAGGCCACCCGCGACCTCGCCCCGGACGTGCTGCTGGTGCAGGAGGCGCCGCGCTTCGTGCTGCCCACCACGCGTCTGCGCTGGTTCGCCCGCCAGGTGGGGATGGAGATCCTGGTGGGCGGCCTGGGTGGGAGGGGCCTGGCGATCCTGGCCACCGAGGATGTGGCCTCCCGCGTGATCCGCCGCGGCGCCCACCCCGTCGCCCAGCAGCTCAGCGACCTTAACTCCACCTACCCCCGCGGTGTGGCCGCGGCACGCATCTCGGTGCCGGGCGGGGGAGCGGTGGTGGTCTCCTCGATCCACTTCGCCCTGCAGCAGGACAACCGGATGAGCCACGCCGAGCACGTGAAGGCCCTGGTCAGCGCCGCTGGTGCCCCCGTGATCGTGGGCGGGGACCTGAATGAGACGGCCGATGGGCCCGCCCGCCGACTGCTGGATGCCCTGGTGCAGGACCCGGCCGGCACCGATCAGCACACCTTCCCCGCGTCGGCCCCGAAGCGCCGGATCGACGCGATCCTGGTGAGCGAGGGGGTGCGGGTGCGGGACGCCCGCGCGGTGCGCGCCACCGACTCGGTCGACGAGGCCCGCCTGGCCGGTGCCTCCGACCACCTGCCCACGATCGTGGACGTCAGTCTCTGAGACCGAGACGAGCGCGCGGGACGGGCGCCGTCTACCGGGGTCGCGCTCAGCCCCGCAGCCCCGACCGCATCTCGATCACGTCGTCCTGCCCGCCGACATGGCGGATCAGCACCCTCTCGCCGTCGCGTCCGCGCACCGTCAGCTGGGTGCGGTAGCAGCGCAGGGCGGCCTCCACCTGATCGGCGCATCCCGGCAGCTCCCGCCACACGAAGTCCGGATCCTCCGGCTCGCTCGCGAACTGGAGGAACGGTGTGCGGGTGCGTTCGGCGGCCGCGGCGGTGACGTGATGGGCGTGCACGTGGTCCGGGTGCCCGTAGCTGCCGGCGTCGTCGTAGCCCAGCAGCACATCGGGTCGCAGCTGCTCGATCAGGGCCACCAGATCCCCGGTGGCCTCTTGAAGAGGACGCTTCGTGAAGCTCTCCGGGCCGGCGGTCTCCGCAGGGCCTGCCAGCCCCTCCCGGATCCAGCGCATGCCCGAGTCGCGGTACACGCGCGGCGACCCGCCCCCGGCGAGGGCCGGCGGCGTGCCCAGCATGTGCCGGGACTCGATGCCCAGCGGCGCGCACGCCCCGTCGATCTCCTGGGCCCGGATCTGATCCAGCGGTCGGCCATCGCCCTCAGGGATGCTGCCCGGCACCACCTCGCCCTCCTCCCCGCGGGTGGCGGTCACCAGCACCACCCGGGTGCCGGAGCGGGCCAGGGCGGCCAGCAGGGCCCCGGTGGCCAGGGACTCGTCGTCAGGGTGAGCGTGGACGGCCAGCACGATGCGGGCCTGCTCCAGCAGGGACCAGGGATCGGTGCTCACAGCATCTCCTCGGGTTTCGGATGTGTTCAGGCGGGCGCGCCACCGGGGCGCACCAGGCGGGCGTACTGCGCGGCGAGAACCTGCGCACTGGCCTCCCAGGTGCGGGACTCGGCGAACCGCCGCGCCTCCCGCGCTGCTGTCTCGTGGGCCTGCCGGTCCGACAGCAGGGACTGAACGGCCTCGGCCCAGACGTCGGGGTCGCGACTGGGCAGCACGATCCCGGCCGGGGCGATGGCTTCCCGCACCCCGCCGGCCCCGGACCAGGCCGCGACCGGAGTGCCGCTGGCCTGCGCCTCGAGCGCCACCAGGCCGAAGGTCTCGGACCAGCTGGTCAGCAGCAGCAGATCGGCCTCGCGCATCAAGCGGGCCAGGTCCTCGCGGCTGCGGGGCCCGACGAACTCCACCCTGTGCGCGACCCCCAGCTCGTCGGCAGTGCTCTGCAGTTCGCCCAGGTAGTGGCGGAAGTCCTCGGAGACCCCGCCCGTGAGGATCAGGCGTGCTTCCAGGGCGGGATCCAGGCGGGCCAGCACCTCGATGGCCAGGTCGGGGGCCTTCAGCGGCTGCAGGCGGGCGGCGAACAGCAGGGTGTGCGGGGTCCCGGGAGAGCGATCACCGGGGCGCGCGGTACCCGTGCCGGGCGCACGGACGGCACCTGGCGAGCCGGGATGGAAGCCCACCACATCGACGCCGGGGCGCACCACCGTGAGGCGCTCACCGGGCACGCCGTACCGCTCGGCGACCGTGCGGGCCTCCGCCTCCGAGACCGCCACCACCAGGTCCGAGCGCTGCGCCGCCAGGCGCTCCCCGGGGATGCGGCCGGAGGACTCGGCCGGCTCCCCGGCGTCAAGCTGCGCCGAGTCCTCGGGCGCGGCCACGGAGTGGAAGGACTGCAGGTGGGGGATCCCGAGCTCCCCGGCGAGAGGCAGGGCGGCCACGCCGCTGAACCAGTGGTGGGAATGGATCAGGTCCCAGGGAGCGTCGTCGGCGTCGGCCCGGTTCTCGCTCATGGCCCGGCGCAGCTGCGTGCGGAACGGATCGATCGCCTGCTCCATGGCGCTCTTGGCCAGCGGGGCCGGCGGCCCGGCGTCCAGGTGGTGCACCCGCACGCCGTCGGCCGCCTCGATGACGGCCGGTGCGCGGGGGTCCGAGCGACGGGTGAACACGTCCACCCGGTGGCCGGCCCGGGCCAGGGCGCGCGACTGCTCCAGGATCACCACGTTCATGCCCCCGGCATCATCACCTCCGGGCTCGGCGAGCGGGGAGGTGTGCAGGGACACCGCGGCGATGCGCAGTGGGGCGTCGGGCATGGGGATCATCCTAAGGAGCGGTGCTCCCTGCGACACCCGCCGTGCGTCGTCGGCGCCGGGTGTCGGCGCCGGTGTCGGCGAAGGTGTCGGCGCCGGCGTGGGCGCCGGGTGCCGCGTGAGCCGCACATCCCACGGAGTCGTGTTCGCCGGTGACGAAACATGACGCGGCCTGGGTCACGTGAAGTTGAAACATGCACGGCCATCCGTCAGCGTGAGAGACATGGAAACGGCCGAGAAGGTTGATTGGGCGACCTTGAACGCCCATGCGGCAGGGCGCCCTGCGCGCCGCCTGGTGTCCAAGGCGATCGCCGCGGCCGGTGGCGACCGCGCAGCCGGCGTGGTGCTGGACCTGGGGGCCGGCGCGGGAGCCGACTCCCTCCAGTTCGCCCGCCGCGGCTGGACCGTGCACGCCTATGACGCCGATGACACCATCGCATCACGCCTGGTGGAGAACGAGCGGATGACCGGATCCGTGAACTTCCACCACACCGACATCACCGACGTGGAGGAGTTCCCCAGCGCACAGATCGTGTACTCCACGTACACGCTGGGCCTGCTGGGGGCTGACGGCCTGGCCACCACCTGGCCCAAGCTCGTCGATGCGCTGCCTCGCGGGGGCGTGATCGCGGTGGACTTCTTCGGGGTGAACGACTCCTGGGCGGAACGCCGCGACATCGCCACCCTCACCCTCGAGGAGATCGACGCGAAGTTCCGCGGCTTCCAGGTGATCGACCGCTCGGTCCGGGATGAGGACGGGCGGTTCCTTGCCGACAAGAAGCACTGGCACGTGATCACCACCCTGGCCCGTAAGCTCCGCTGAGAGCCGGGCCGCCTCCGCGAGGTTCAGCTCAGGCGGCCTGCTCCCCGGGCACCAGCGTTCCCAGCCCCGCCACCGCGCGGTCGCGCAGCGCGGGTCGAGGGTCGACCATCGCGAGGTGGAGCATCGACGCCGAACCCAGCCGCCATGCCTGGCCGGCAGTGCGCAACCCAGCGCGCAGGTGCGCAGCGCCGCCCCGACGTCGGGCGATGCGCGGATCGCCGCCGCCAGTGGTCGCCGGTGTGCCCGGCCAGCGGCGTGATGCCGAACAGCCGGCGGCCGCCCCAGCTCTCGGAGACCTCCAGCGGCGCCTCCGGGGGGGGCGTGCCCCGCAGGACCATCACCCCATGGCTGCGAGCCGCGCCGCCCTCGCCGATGAGTTCGACGTCGTGCCCGTCGCTGGCCAGGGCGATGGCGATGGTCAGGCCGGCCACGCCGGCGCCGAGGATGCGCGTGGTGAGCTGGCGCTTCATGATGGGAATCCATCCGACGGGGTGTGGTGGCACGGTGCCGGTGAGGCGGGCACGGCGCTTGACCCTGACGCGACGTCAGGCAGGAAGGTGGGGCCATGACCGAGAAGCAGCAGCCGCTCACCGTGGGCCGTGTGGCCCAGCTGGTGGGCGTCAGCGTGCGCACCCTCCACCACTGGGACTCGATCGCCTTGGTGCGACCGAGTGCGCGCAGCTGGTCGGACTACCGGCTGTACGACGCGGAGGACATCGCGCGCATCCACCGGGTGCTGGTGTACCGCGAGATCGGTCTGCCGCTCGCCGAGATCGCCAGGATCCTCGATGATCCCGAGGTGGATCCCCGCGAGCACCTGCATCGCCAGCGGTCGCTCCTGGCGGAGCGCATCGGCCGGCTCCAGAAGGCGGCCCGCGCCGTCGACGAGATGATCGAGAGGACCACCCCCATGAACGACACCCCGAGCAGTGCCGGCCCGATCAGCGGTGACCCGCGCACCCCAGCCGAGGACCGGAGCATCACCCTGAGCCCGCAGGAGCAGAGCCGGATCTTCGGCACCGACTGGGATCCGGCCTGGCAGGACGAGGCACGCGAGCGGTGGGGCGATACCGAGCAGTGGCAGCAGTCCGTGCAGCGCACGCGAGGCTTCACCGCCGCGGACTGGACGCGCGTGGCTGAGGAGACCGCCGCGCTGGAGACCGACCTAACCGAGGCGATGAACCGTGGCGTGGAGCCCGGGAGCGAGGAGGCGAACGCGCTCGCCGAGCGACACCGTGCCTCGATCTCGCAGCACTACGACTGCACTGCGTCGATGCATGTGGTGCTGGGCCGCATGTACACCGAGGACGAGCGCTTCACGGCGCACTACGACCGCAGGTCCGAGGGGCTCGCTGCGTGGCTGCGCGAGGTGATCGAGGCTGCGGCCCGAGCACACGGTGTGGATCCAGAGACCGCGGGCTGGGAGTGACCCCAGCAGGACTGCTCGACGCCCGGTGTCCCTCGCGTCACCGGGCGTCGATGCGTAGCGTGGACATCGCACCGCGGCCCACCCCGGGCCGCCCCGATGGAGGGACTTGACATGAAGCTGCGCTGGTACACCCTGGTGATCGACTGCCTCGACATCCACGCCCAGGCCCGCTGGTGGGCGCAGGTTCTCGACGGCGAGATCGTCTATGAGGACGACGAGGAAGTGTGCGTGATTCCTGGCGGCCTGCCCGATGGGTACGACGTCGAGGCGCCGATCCCGGCCGAGAGGTGGCATCGGCAGTCCCCGGGCCTGGTGTTCGTGCCCGTTCCCGAAGGAAAGCAGGTCAAGAACCGCCTGCACATCGATCTGGCGGCGCATGTGGACGACGACCGCGAGGCGCAGATCCAGCGACTGCTGGACCTGGGGGCGACCCGGGTCGACGTGGGACAGGACGACGAGCAGGTCACCTGGACGGTGCTCGCCGACCCGGAGAGCAACGAGTTCTGCGTGCTGTCCTCGCGGGATCGATAGCGAGACGAGAGAACCGCGAGAGACCCCGCGAGGAAGGCGAGAGGAAGGCTAGAGGCCAATCGGCGAGAGGGGGCCGAGAGGCCAACCGGGGAGAGAGCGGCGAGAGGTCAGGCCTGCTCGAGGATCTGCTTGAGCTCCGCGAGATCCTCCGCGACAGCCTCTGCATCCGCTGCGAACTCCTCGTCGGCCATGGTTCCGCGGCGCAGCGTGAAGACGACCTCGCTGCGCTGCTCGTCGAGGGGGATCACGCGCATGGGATTGAGCGTGGACTCGCCGGAGGGCAGGGTCACTGAATGATCGAGGACGCCGTAGGGGTTCTCCGGGACGAAGCTGATGAGGACCCGGCCCATGGGGGTGTTCATGGACCACTGCTCGACCTCGTGCTGCACATCCGTACCGCCCAGACCGGAGGCCCAGCGCGGCAGGTTCTTCGGGTCGCGTGCGAAGTCGTAGACCGCGTTGGCGGGACGGTCGATGATCGCGGTGACATGTCGGGTCTCGCTCATGCGGTGACCGTAGCAGGCGCCAGTGACGGGTGGCCGTGGGGCCGACCGAGGATTCGTCCGTCCGCAGCGAGCTCGTCGAGTGCGCGCAGGACGGCCCTGACGATGCCCGTCGCCGTGCGGGAGTCGGTGATCCTCACACGGCCGGGCAGGTGGGAGCCGCAGGGCGCGACCACGACCCAGCGCGGATCACCGCGCCGCCGCATGCGGCCGATCTCGATGGTGCCGCCGCCGGGAAGCCCGATCGTTAGGGCGCCGCTGGGGCCTTCGTGGACCCGGTGGGCGAGTGCGGGGCGAGCGTTGATCAGCAGCCGGTGGATGACGTCGCGCTGCGCCGTGAGCGTCGAGCAGTCATGCAGATCGGTCGTCGGGCCATGCAGTTCGGTCGTCGGGCCATGCAGATCGGTCGTCGGGCCATGCAGATCGGTCGCCGGGCCATGCAGATCGGTTGTCGGGCCATGCAGGTGGGTCGTGGGGGACATCGCTCCTCCTGGGGGTCGGTGCACTGCTGACCTTGCGTTGGCGACGCTACGGACGGGATGTGACGAACGAAGCGGACGCACGGATCAGCCGCCGTCGGCAGGTTCCTCTGCGCCGGTCGCCTGGTCGCCCGCCCTATTGCCGATGTCGCGCTCGCCCGGCACCGGATCCGGCTGGTGGCCTGGCGCATCTGCCACCCTCAGGACTGGGCCGTCGGACGGCTCGGGTGGACGTGGGGATTCCGAGTGCGGGGTGGGGGAGCTGCCCCGTGCCCCGTGGGGGCTGCGCCAGCTGATGTGCGGTGGCGAGCCCGGCGGACTGGAGGTGAGATCCCAGGTGCCGTGCTCCTTGAGGTAGTTGCATCGGGCGCACAGCCCCTGGCCGTTGTCGTAGCTGGTGGGCCCGCCCGCGGCGGCCGGAATGATGTGGTCGAGGTGGCGGATGCGGGCGTTGCACCACGGGGTGCGGCAGGTCTCGTCGCGCCAGCGGATCATCCGCTTTAGGCCGACAGGGAATGCCCGGGCGGTGGATTCCATGGCGACCAGCTCCCCGGTGGAGGGATGGGTGTAAAGGCGGCGGAACACGGCACTCACGTCGATGTCCGGGTGCTCCGGGACGGGGGAGGAGTTCTCCAGGTCGTCCAGATCTCCCCAGCTCTCCTCTCCTGGCGGAGCGGTGGTGACGGGAGTGCAGTCGTCAGGGCCGGGGTCGGAACGGGCGCCGGGACCGTCGTCGGAACCGCCGTCGGGGTCGGGGCCGTCGTCGGTGCTGCTCTGCCTTGGGTGGATGGTGCCCGGGGGCGACCCGGTGATCGTGTCGAGGAGGATGTGGGCGGGTACCGGGCCGTAGCCCTCGATACGCGCGACCTCGGTTTCGTCCTCGCCGCAGAGCAGGGCACGGTCCGTGATCACGATGCCCACGTCGAGCCGGATCCGAGGGGTGCGCGTCTGGGCGCCGGAGGACTGATTGTGGGGTGATTGCCCGGCTGACGTGGGTTGTTCGGTGCCGTCGGATGCCTCCTGGCGCGTGAGCGGGGCGCCGAGGATGCTGGAGACCAGGTGGTCGGCCTGAAGTGCCTGGTGGGGGACGCGACTGCCGGCGTTCCGCTGAGATTCAGCTGACGTGGTCAGAACCTTCATCACGGCGGCGGCATCAAGCGCTCGCAGAGTCGCGCTGATGCGTGCCATGCCGTCGGCCAGGGGGTGCATCGTGACGTTCCGTGCGCGGGCTGCGCGCTCCGCGCGGGCGCGGGATTCGGAGGGATCCACCTTCTGAGCGAGCTCGCGCACGAGCTGGGACGCCCTCCGTGTCCCCAGGCCGTCCAGACGGTGGTGGTTCTCGGCAATCCAGGCGTCCACCTCGGTGCAGGTGGCTGGGGCGGCACCGTCCAGAGTGCGTGAGATGGACTGGGCGGTCTGCTCGGTGATGCGGCCCGTCGCGAGATGGTCGAGGGTGGCCGGCATGTGCGTGACGAGACGGCGGGCAGAGCTCAGCGACAGCGAAGAGGCGTGAGGAGAGACGCGGCGAGCGATCGCCAGTTCGCTGGAGGTGCCGTGGCCCTGGTTCTTCTCCGGCACGTTGCGGGCGGCATCTGCGGCGCGGATCCGCTGTTCAGCAGTGACCTGCCAGATGGCATCCATGGCCGCGAGGCTGGAGCGGACCTGCTCGATGCCCGCCACCACCGCCAGCGCCTCCTCGGCAGAATCCGCTGTGGTGCGCACGACCGGATCCACCACTGCGTGGGTGCTCGTGAATGCAACGAGCGCACGGGTGAGGATCTCTGCGAGAACGTCGCGGGCCGCTCCACCCGCCGGAATGGCGACCGCGTGCTCCACGGCCCTTGTGAGCGCATCACGAATCACCGGCTGGGGACCGGGATTCGATTCGCCCTGGGGCGTGCGCGAGGTATCCATGGCATCCATTCAAGGCATCCGCACTGACAAACGAAGCGCATCTGACGGTGGGGATTCCGAAACTGCTGGTCACGCGATGAAAATCCGCCTTGTGGATAACACGGGGATGGGGAGGAACTTCAATGCTCCATCCACATTGTGGGTGGGATTGTGGATGATCTGCCATTGTGGAGAAACCTCCAGCAGTGTGCGGGGACAGTTCGTCCGTGGGGCCGACGACAACGGCGTCCCGTCGTTTTCATAGGCCGATCCCTCACCCCGCTCCCCGGTGTGCGGCCTTCTATGCGAGTGGGCCCGTTTCCGGATGTCCGGTAACGGGCCCGCTGCACTTGGACTGCTGTTGGGAGGTCGATCAGATCTCTCGGTGGGTGGCTTCGGGGTCGCGTGGGCCCTCTGTCTCGGGGCTGCGCGCGGGGATCCAGGGATCTGTGTCCTCATCGACGGGGACATCGCTGTTGACGAGCCGTGACTCGAGGGATTTGGAGAAGATCTCGACGGGATCGGAGGCGATCTCGATGGTGCCGTCGATGTCCTGCCATTCGCCACCGTCGACGGAGAACTGGCCTGCGAACGTGGTGGTGAGGGTGATGTCGTACCAGCCCTCGTGAGAGTAAGTGGCGGTGACCTGCTCCGAGGGGAAGGGCTCGCCCGGCTTCGTGGTGGTGATGGTGTTCCCGTCTCCGAGGTCCCAGTGGTACTCGATCGGTACGGCGCGCACCTGGACGGGCACCCCGAGCAGTTCGGTGTCAAGGGTCTGTGCTTCGGGGTTCGTGTGCAGGACATTGACCATGTTCACTGGCAGCCACCCCTCCTCCGGACCAGCGTTGGCGGCCAGGGGCTGCACGGGGAGTTCGGCGAAATCTCGCCGGGTCACGGTGATCACCACTGGCTCGCCCCCAGGTGAGGCCGCGTTCGCCGGGACTGCGCTTCCTGGGGTGACACAGGAGTATCCGTTGCTGGTTTCTCGCCCGCTGCTGATATTGCGGGTGACGGACTCCATCGTCACCTGATCGGGGCCAGCATTGTGGTTGGGCCTGGCGCGGGCGACGATGTCGCCGTCGGTGATGGTGTAGTCCGGAGCGGCCGTGCACGCGGTCCGGGATGCGGTGCAGCTCTGATAGCCGTTCGCATCCCTGCTGCAGTCATAGCCGCCATGGGCGGCTGCGCGACGGCTGAAAGTGAAGTCACGGAGGACTTGGCCGGGTGTACCGGAAGTCGATCCAGCCTCCTTGCCATGTAGGGCTTTTTCTGTGTCAGGAGCGCGGCGATTCCGATCCCCAGAAGTTGAATTATCCACTTCCTCATCCGAAACCTTGATCTTGTCATCTTCGGCGATGGAACCTAAAGCAGAAGCTTGCTGTGGCAAAGTGATGGTAATGGCGAAAACGGTGATGATTCCCCATAGCGCCACCCGCAGATATGTAACTGAGGTTCTCTTAGTCATTCGGGGCCTCGTCGGGGGTGAACCTCGCAGACTCGACAACCCATTGTCCATCATCGAAGCTCATAGCGGCGGCGGAAATAAACTTAGTGCGTGGCTTCTGGGCGACCTTGTCGGAGCCGGGGGTTGGTTCGTCGTGGGCGGATAAGTAGAATGTGTAGCCTACTTCTATGTCAAAGCTTTCGGAATCGAATGTGGAGGTACCAATATCCTCAACGTCGACGCTTGACCAGTATTTATTTTCAGCGTTGAGGCCCTGGATTGTTTCCGCATTAAGCGTACAAGTCTGACATTCTGAGTCATGTAGATCACTGAGTGGGCCTGAGTCCCCAGTCTGGTATCCCCAGATCATCACAGCCACGTAGTACCGGAAGGCCTGCTCCGCGCCCTCCGGGGTGTTCTGGTCCATGCCGGGGTAGTCGGCGGGGTCGGGTGCGGGGATGTCGGGGGCGGCTGCGGTCGAGTCGCCGCCGCCGCCGTCGCTCGCGTCGTTGCCGTCGCCATCGGTCGAGCCGCCGTCGTCGCTGGGGGCATCCCCGCCGCCGTCGCTGCCGCCCACGGAGACGCTCGGCGGGGGTGTGGTCACGGTGCCGTTCTCGCCCTCATCGCCGCAGGACACGAGGCCGAACGTGAGGGCTGCTGCGGCTGCTGAGGCCAGGATCCGACGATGCATGGGGAGCCTTCCGGGAGAACTGCGGTCACCCGGCACAGTAACGACGGCCACATCGTGACGGCCACCCGGTACGGGGAATGTGGATAACCGGGGCGGCTTGCGATCCTGGGCGACAGGGGCCCATCACCGCTCGCAGCGCTCATTGCGTTGCGCACGTCTGGCCGCGCACGGCTCGTCGCTCGAGGTCCCTGCCCCCTCTCACGACTCGTCGCTGACTGCCCGCCCCGTCCGCGCTCACGCCTCGCCGAGGACCCGTTCGACGAAGTCGGCGGTCTCCATCGGATCCAGCACCGCTGCGGGGTGCGGGCCCGCGGCATTCCATGCGGAGCGCCAGTCCTCCGCCTTCGACGACGACATGGCCCCACCCGCCACCAGCACGAGGTTCCCCTCCCGCAGGTGAGTGACCAGTCCCGAGTCGGCCAGCATCCACACTCCGGACAGGCCGTGCTCGGCCGCGGCGTGCTCCAGTTCGCGCGCCTGACCGGCGGCGAAGCGCAGGCCCGCGTCGTCGCCGACGTTCACCACCAGCAGTCCGTCGCGCTCCAGGTGGGGAAGAGCCTCCGTGTAGAAGTCCCGCGTGGCCAGGTGCGCCGGTGACTCCTCGCCGGAGAACACGTCCAGCACGATCGCATCGAACCGCGCCTGTGTCATCTCGGCGAGAGACTCCCGCGCATCGCCGATCACCACGTCCAGCTGCGTGCCCGCCGGTAGTGGCAGGGCACCTGTGACCAGCGTGGGAAGCTCCCGCTCGATCTCCACCACCGTCTGCGGCGATCCGGGACGAGTCGCCTGTACGTACCGGGGCAGGGTCAGAGCTCCGGCGCCCAGGTGCAGGACTCGGACCGGCTCCCCGCCGGGCCGGAACGCATCCAGGACGTTCGCGATGCGCCTGAGGTACTCATGCACCACCCGCGTGGGATCGGCGAGGTCGACATGGGACTGGTCGATGCCGCCGATCTGCAGCACCCAGCCCTCGTCCACCTCGTCGGCCACGATCCAGGCCTCCTGGCCGGAATGGCTGAGCCGGGCCGAGCGGCGGGCGGGGAAGGGGGCATCAGGAGCGTTCACGCGCCCCATTGTCGCGCGGCCCGATCAAGTGCGCCGGTCAGGCGCGGCCCGATCAGGCGCCGGTCGGAGCGGCCCGATCGAGTGCACTGGCCGCCGATCGGGCGTGCTGGCCGCCGATCGAGCGCATCGGCGGGGGCGCTGCCGGGGTCTCACCGCCGGCGAGTGACTCTTGGAAGGCAGCGACCCACTCCACTCGGTGCGACGCTCCTGACCGACGGCCCCCTCAGTTCTCCTGCTGGATGATCGCGATCTTCTGCCACACCTTGCGGGCCATGTCCGAGGTGAGGGTCTCGATGCCCTCGACAGCATCCAGCACGTCCCCGTCGGTGGTGTCCTCGGCGAACAGGGCGGCGCTCTTGCCCACCAGGGACAGCATCTCGGTGCAGAAGTCCAGGTAGCGGGTGAGCTCGGCGCGGCTCATGCCCAGGCCGCCGTCCTCGCGGGAGGAGCGCTCCAGGCGCTCGGGGACCTTGGTGAGCTGGTGCATGTCGATCACGTGGGCGAGGGAGCGCAGCCGGTGCAGGATGCGCAGAACCCGTGCCCGCTCCATCCGTTCGGGCACCGTGAACAGGAAGAACACGGCGATCCCGCCGAACACCAGATCGTTGATGATGGTCTCGATCAGTGGCAGTAGATCCACCGGGGCCAGGGCTCCCGGCGTTTCGGCCACGTCGATCGCGGCCAGCGTCACCGCACCACCCAGGAACGCCACCACCACGAGCATCGCGATGCGGGACAGCAGCCTCGCCAGCCGCACCCGACGACGGCTGATGCCCGAGCCCGCGTTGACCTCGTCCACCAGCGCCACCACCTCCCCGCACACCTCCCACAGTCCGCGGTCGGGGAAGCGGGAGGCGATCCGACGCTGCAGCGCCTCGGCGGAGCGGCGCACCGCACCGCCGTCCAGGTGCTGGTAGCGACTGGAGTCGGGCGGGCCGTCGTCGTGATCGTCGGGCCGAGGCGGGACTGTGTCGAGTCGAGGTACTTCGGGAGCCTATACGGCAGATGCCGTGCCCGGTGACGGGGGCGGGCCGCTCATGACTCCCATCTCAGGTGGTCACTGGTAGGAGACCATGACGGGGGTCGGCTCGACCTGGAAGGTCTGCTCGGCATCCAACATCGGGATGTCCTCATCGTAGAAGTTCTTCCACGCCAGGTGGATCCCCTCGGGCAGATCCTGCTTGAGCGCCTCCCAGGTGGCGGTCTTCGACCCCTGATCGCCCTGCCCGTCCGCGTGCAGGATGATCGCCAGTTCGTCGAAGGAGGTGTCCAAATCCTGCCGGTTGCGGATCATGGAATGGCGGAACTGGTGCAGCACCAGGATCTTCTGTGGCAGGTCGTTGCTGCGGGTCAGCTCGGCAAGCCACGCGGAGACCTCGTTGATCTCCGCGGCCTCCACGGAGCCGATCTGCTTCAGGTGCACCTGATCGGGCTTGAGCCGCCACTCCGGGTCCAGGGCCAGGCCCACATGGGGCTCCAACAGCAGCTCCTCGTACAGCTTGGCCTGCTCCAGGAAGTGGGTGCGGCCCGGCTGCAGGTCCAGCATGGCGAACATGCCGTTCTCGGCGGCGGCATCCACGTAGGGACGCAGGTGGTCGATGGTGGAGACGTTGGAGTACTGGCCGTCACGTCCGGCGCTCGAGGAGGCGATGGTGGCGATGATCTCGAAGGACGGCACCACCACGTCCTCGGTCAGCTCGCGGTAGGGGGCGGCGTGCTCCTCGGCGCGCGTCACCGACTCTTCGGGTCCCTGCTCGCCGAGCACTCCGAGCACCGGGGACCCCGGGTGCCCGTACAGGGCGATGATCCGCTTGCCGGGCAGCACCAGCTGGCCGCCCCCCGGCGCCTGCGGCTGGGTGCGCGCCATCTCCACGCGCTCGGCGAACTGCTCGCCGAACTCCGGGCCCAGGGCGAGCACCGGGCCACCGGCTGCGGTGACCGCCTCCACCGACTCCGCCGAGACGCGCGGGTCAGGGTGCGGCAGCTCGGTCACCGTCGCGCCGGCCGCCAGTGCCGCGGCCAGGGCGCCGACGGGCACCTCGGCCCCGGCGGCCGCGAGCGCCACCGGGGCGGCGTCACCGGCGGCGGGCTCGACATCGGGCAGCCTCCGCTCGCCGTCGAGCTCCTCGCCGGGCAGTGGGTCCTCGCCGATGGTCAGCAGCACGCCGGCCCCGGGCTCGAGGCCGCGCAGCTCGGCGGGAAGGTCCTCGGCCGCGATCGGCCGACGCTCGGAGAAGTCGTGACGAGTCGACTCCGACAGCTTGTCGGGGTCGCTGCTGCCGCGCACCACGTCCACGCCGTCCAGCTCGATCTCCCCGAAGGTCAGGGCTGCCTCGGCGGCGAGGGAGGCCAGGGTCTCGGCGACGGCGGAGGCGTCCCCCACCAGCAGCGGCACGCCCATGGCGATCGCGGCGGAGGCGGCCGGGGCGAGCACAGCGGCATCCTCGTTCGCGGCGACCACGGCCACGGGGGAGGAGGTGAAGGAGGCAGCGGTCACCGCATTGGCGTCAGGAGCAAGCACCCCCGCCGTCTCGGTGGAGCGCTGGACGACGTCGGGGTTGCTCTCCTGGCCGCCGTCGCCGGCCGAGCTCTCGGAATCACCATCGCACGCGGCGAGCACGCCACCGGCCAGGGGCAGAGCGATCGCGGACTGCAGCAGGCGACGACGCGGCAGGGTGCGGCGCGGGACGGGACCGGGGGAGTCGGGTCGGGCGGACTGCGGGCGGCGGATCGAAGGGTTCACGCCTTCCATGATCCATGAGATCGGCGAGCTGGTGCGGGGCCGCGCCGGGAGGACACCGAGCGGTCGGCCCCGTCATGTCCCAACGCACGCGACCCGGTGCGAGGTGATGGTGGATGGAGCCGTGAACGGCGAGCAACAGCCCGCCCGCGGGCGCAGGCTCTTCGACCGCGAGATCGCGGCCCGCGCCGAGGAGCTGGCCCAGCTTAAGCGCAGCGCCTGCCGGATCGAGGCGGGCCTGATCGGCGACGACGGACGTGTCCGTGATCACTTCCTGCGCCCGGGAATATGTGCCCCTGCACGGAGGTTGAGCCATGTGTACTCAAGTTCAGTGCGTCGCAGATTGACAAGGAGCGGCTCGCGATCTCTACTTGAGTCGCTATCACTCAGTCTCCCCGCCGATCCCGGCGGATGCATGAACCACACGCGACCAGAAGGTCGCAGGAAGGCAGGCACACATGTCCCGTGTCGTCGGTATCGACCTCGGAACCACGAACTCCTGCGTCGCCGTCCTCGAGGGCGGCCAGCCCACCGTCATCGCCAACGCCGAGGGCGCCCGCACCACCCCGTCGGTGGTCGCGTTCTCCAAGCAGGGCGAGGTCCTCGTGGGCGAGGTGGCCAAGCGCCAGGCCGTCACCAACGTCGACCGCACCATCTCCTCCGTCAAGCGTCACATGGGCACCGACTGGACCGCCCAGATCGACGACAAGGCCTACACCCCGCAGGAGATCTCCGCCCGCATCCTGGGCAAGCTGAAGAAGGACGCCGAGAGCTACCTCGGCGAGACCGTCACCGACGCCGTGATCACGGTCCCCGCCTACTTCAGCGACTCCGAGCGCCAGGCCACCAAGGACGCCGGCACCATCGCCGGCCTCAACGTGCTGCGCATCATCAACGAGCCCACCGCCGCGGCCCTCGCCTACGGCCTGGAGAAGGGCAAGGACGACGAGCAGATCCTGGTGTTCGACCTCGGCGGCGGCACCTTCGACGTCTCCCTGCTCGAGGTGAGCAAGGACGAGGACGGCTCCACCATCCAGGTCCAGGCCACCGCGGGCGACAACCGCCTGGGTGGCGACGACTGGGACCAGAAGATCGTAGACTGGCTGATCTCCCAGGTCAAGAACAAGGACGGCGTGGACCTCTCCAAGGACCGCATCGCCCTGCAGCGCCTCAAGGAGGCCGCCGAGCAGGCCAAGAAGGAGCTCAGCTCCTCCACCTCCGCCTCGATCTCGCTGCAGTACCTGTCGATGACCGAGAACGGCCCGCTGCACCTGGACGAGAAGCTCACCCGCGCCCAGTTCGAGGACATGACCTCGGATCTGCTCGAGCGCACCAAGGCCCCGTTCCACCAGGTGATCAAGGACGCCGGGATCTCCCTGTCCGAGATCGACCACGTGGTGATGGTGGGCGGCTCCACCCGCATGCCGGCCGTCACCGAGGTCGTCAAGGAGCTCACCGGCGGCAAGGAGCCCAACAAGGGCGTCAACCCCGACGAGGTCGTGGCCGTGGGCGCTGCCCTGCAGGCCGCGGTGATCAAGGGCGAGCGCAAGGACGTCCTGCTCATGGACGTCACCCCGCTGTCCCTGGGCATCGAGACCAAGGGCGGTGTGATGACCAAGCTCATCGAGCGCAACGCGGCCATCCCCACCAAGACCTCCGAGGTGTTCTCCACTGCCGAGGACAACCAGCCCTCCGTCGCCATCCAGGTGTTCCAGGGCGAGCGCCAGTTCACCCGCGACAACAAGCTGCTCGGCACCTTCGAGCTCACCGGCATCGCCCCGGCCCCCCGCGGCA
Source organism: Brachybacterium sp. p3-SID957 (assembly GCF_025144775.1). Lineage (NCBI taxonomy): Bacteria > Bacillati > Actinomycetota > Actinomycetes > Micrococcales > Dermabacteraceae > Brachybacterium > Brachybacterium sp. p3-SID957. The sequence continues at coordinate 21,694 of NZ_JALXKT010000051.1, forward strand.
TGCCCCAGATCGAGGTCACCTTCGACATCGACTCCAACGGCATCGTGCACGTGACCGCGAAGGACCGCGGCACCGGCAACGAGCAGTCCATCCAGATCACCGGCGGCTCGGCCCTGTCCGACGAGGACATCGACCGCATGGTGAAGGACGCCGAGGCCCACGCCGCCGAGGACGCCGAGCGTCGCAAGAACGCCGACGCCCGCAACACCCTCGAGCAGCTCGTCTACCAGGGCGAGAAGCTGATCAAGGACAACGGCGAGAAGATCTCCGACGCCGACCGCACCAAGGCCGAGGACTCCATCAAGGAGGCCAAGGACACCCTGGCCAAGGAGGACGCCTCCACCGAGGACCTCGAGGCCAAGCGAGACGCGCTGAACGAGGCCCTGCAGACCGTGGGCACCGCCATCTACTCGCAGCAGGAGGGCGCCCAGGGTGCCCCCGGCGCCGACGGTACCCCGGGCGAGCAGCCCGCCGGTGACGCCTCCTCCGATGAGGACGTGGTCGACGCCGAGATCGTGGACGAGGACGAGGAGAACAAGTGATGAACGAGGACCGGAGCACTCCCGACGACGCACAGCGCCCTGAGGGCGAGCCGAGGTTCTCGTTCACCGACAAGCGCAAGGTGGACCCGACGGACGGCAGCGTCCGCCCGTCGGGCCCCGCCCCCGCGCAGGACGGCTCGGCCGAGCAGGCCCCGCAGGGCGAGAGCCCGGCGGATGCCTCGGCAGCCCCCGTCGACCCGATCGACGCGGAGGCCGCGAAGCTCTACGAGCAGGCTGCCCAGGGCGAGCCGGAGCAGGGCGAGCAGCCCGCCGGCGCGTCCCCGGAGCAGGCCCGCATCAGCGAGCTCGAGCAGGAGGTCAACCGTCTGGGCGAGCAGCTCAAGCGGGACCAGGCCGAGTACGTCAACTCCCGTCGGCGCATCGAGGCCGCAGCCGAGACCGGCAAGGAGGCGGCCGTGGGCCGCGTCCTGGCCTCGCTGATCGGCGTGCTGGACGACGTGGAGCTGGGGCGCCAGCACGGCGACATCGCCGAGGGCACCCCGTTCCACTCGATCACCCAGAAGCTCGAGGAGGTGCTGGCCGGCCACGGTCTGCACCGCTTCGGGGCGGTGGGGGAGACCTTCGACCCCACCCTGCACGAGGCACTCATGCACGAGCAGGACGACGAGGCCGACGAGGCCACGATCTCCCTGGTGGTGCAGCCCGGCTACCGCATGCACGAGCGCGTGCTGCGGCCGGCCCGCGTGGGGACCCGCGGACCCGCCTGATCCGCAGACCCCGTAGG
>NZ_JALXKT010000052.1:0-22611 GCF_025144775.1 Brachybacterium sp. p3-SID957
CGGTGGAGTGCGTAGGACTCACAGACCGAAGTTCGCCTGCTTGTCCTGGGTCTCGCTGGTGTCGAGCTCGCGCAGCTGGTTCTCCAGGTAGTTGCGCAGACGGTTGCGGTAGTCGCGCTCGAAGGTGCGCAGACCCTCGATGGACTTCTCCAGCTCCGCCTTCTTGGACTCCATGGCGTCCAGCGTGGTGCGGGACTTCTCCTCCGCCTCGGTGACGATGCGGCGGTGCTCCTCGTTGGCCTCGTTGATGAGGCGGTCGCGCTCGTCCTCACCGTTCTTGACGTACTCGTCGTGCAGGCGATTCGCCAGGGCGATGATCCCGGCGGCGTCCCGCGGAGCGGCGTCGCGATCGGGCTCGGCCTGCTCCTGCGGGGCATCGACCACGGTCTGGGGGCCGGTGGCCTCGGTATCGGCCGGGGCGTCGACGTCCGCCTCGGCGGACTGCTCGGGCACGGCCGCAGCAGGCGTCTCGTGGATCTGCTCGCCCTCGGGGGCCTCACGCACGACGGTCTCGTCGTGGTCGTCGCCACCGGCGGCCGGAGCGGCCGACTCGAGCTCGGCGATGCGGTTGTGCGCCTCCTCGAGCTCCTTGGTCAGGCGGTTGTTCTCGTCGATGAGCTCCTGCAGGCGGGGCAGGATGTCGTGGTCGAGGTAGCTGTCGACCTCATCCATGTCGTAGCCCTCGGAGAACCGCACCGGGGTGAACCGCTTCTGCAGCAGGTCATCGGGCATCAGAGCCATGGGTCACCTTCTCGTCAGTCTCGGGTGTGTCAGCGCACCAGGCGCAGCAAGGACCAGCGTAGCCGATCGGGCGGCGGGCCCGCGCCCGGGCTCCTCTCGCACGGGGCGACGGCCTCGACCGGCGCATGCTCACGCCTCCGGACTCGCACCAACCAGCGCGCACGCGAGCCAGCGCGCACGCGCAGCAGCTCACGGCGGCTGCGCCGTGTCACATGGCCAGGCCGGCCAGCACCCGCAGCAGGATCCAGCCCACGACCAGCAGCAGCATCATGCTCAGGTCCAGAGCGACCGCACCGATGCGCAGCGGGGGGATCAGTCGGCGCAGTGCCTTCACCGGGGGGTCGGTCAGCGTGTAGACCACCTCGAACAGCACCAGCACCAGGCCCGAGGGCCGGAAGTCCCGCGAATAGGCGCGGATCCACTCCATCACCAGCCGCGCGATCAGCAGCAGCATGTACAGCAGTACCGCGAGGTACAGCGCTCCTGCGATCAGCTGCACCGGGTCTCAGCTCTGGTTGTAGAAGCTGTCCTCGTCGGCCGAGGAGTCCCCGTCGACCTGGACGAACTCCGGAGAGAGCAGGAACACCTTGGAGGTGACGCGCTCGATCGTGCCGCGCAGGCCGAACACCAGGCCGGCGCAGAAGTCGACCATGCGCTTGGCGTCGCCGTCCTGCATGTCGGAGAGGTTCACGATGACGGGCACGCCGTCGCGGAAGGACTCGCCGATCGCCTTGGCGTCGTTGTACGAACGCGGGTGGATCGTGGTGATGCGGTGCATCGACTCCTCCACGGCGGGGGTCATGGCCACGACGCTCGACCGCTGGCGGATCGGCGTCACCTGGGCCTCACGGTCGGTGGTCTCCGGACCGCGCTCGGCGCGGCGGTGCGAGGCCGCCTCGTCCCGACGGTCCAGCTCGTCCTCGTAGTACTCGTCGTCGACCTCGTTGGCGAGGCCGAGAGCGACCATGGCGTTGCGCCAGGTTCCCATCGCAGATCTCCCAGTCTGTGCTTCCGTCACGCTGACCTGGACCCCAGGGAAGCACGGGGAGTGCGTGGGGGTCCTGTCCCGAAAGTACCGGAGAGCGCGCCGCGCGACGGGGACGCGCCCGGCGTGTCGGGGCGTGTCGCAGGAATCGTCGACTCCCCAACGACGGGCCCACCCGCCTCAGCCCCGGCGGATCACCCCGGCGAAGCGGCCCGTGGTGCGGCTGCGGCGATACGAGAACCAGGCGGGGTCCTCGATGGTGCAGGGATGGTCACGGTCGATCGCAACGGCCGGCACGCCCGCGCGGCCGAGCGCCTCCACGGCGCCGGCGCGCAGATCGATCGCCGGGGTGCCCCAGCTCGTACGGGTGCGGGTCGAGGGCAGGCGATGAGCGGCGTCCTCGGCCATGTCCGGCGGCACCTCGTAGCACCTCCCGCAGGCCGACGGACCCACGGCCGCCTGTATCCGCTCGGCTCGTGCGCCCAGGCGCTCCATCGCCGCGACGGTCGCCTCGAGCACCCCGGCCAGCAGCCCCGGCCGGCCCGCGTGTGCCGCACCGATCACCCCCGCCTCCGCCTCGCTCAGCAGCACCGGCATGCAATCGGCCACCATGATGGCCAGGGCGATGTCGGCGCGGTCGGTGACCAGGGCGTCGGCGGTCACCACCGGGGACTGCGCCGGTCGCGGTGTCGCCTCGTCGCGGGCGGTCGCCTCGTCGCGGGTGGACGCCCCCTGCGCCGACGCCTCGGCCCTTGACAGCACATGCACCTGAGCGCCGTGCACCTGGTCCACGAACACCAGCGGGCGTCCCACGACCTCGGCCACCCGCGAGCGGTTCTCGCTCACCACGGCGTCATCGTCCCCGACGTGCCGGGCGAGGTTCAGGGACTCGTACGGGCCCTTGCCAACCCCGCCCTCACGCGTGGTGAACAGGGCACGGGCCCCGCGAAGTCGCGGAGCCCGTGCGGGAAGAGGTGTCCTCACTTGAGGAAGGACGGCAGGTCGAGATCGTCGTCGTCGGCCGGCGGCTCCTCGATGCGCGGGGGACGCACGGGCTCCGACTGCGGTGCGGGGACGGGGCGAGCGGCCTGGCCGTTGCCCTGGTGCTGGTCCTCGTCCTCCTGGTCGGCCGGGTCCATCCGCTCGGTCCGGGGCTCCTGCTGCTGCTCGGCCGAGGGGCGGGAGGGCGCGAAGGTCTGCTGCGGGAGGCCCCAGCCGCCGGCAGCACCCGCGGCCGCACCGACCCCGCTCGCGGAAGCGGTGCGCTCGGTCGCGGCCGGGCGCGGCTGGACCGGCTCGGGACGCGCAGCGGGGCGGGACTGCTCGGTGCGCTGCGGGGGGCCACCGGCCTCGAAGCCCGCGGCGATCACGGTCACCCGCACCTCGTCGCCCAGGGCGTCGTCGATGACGGCGCCGAAGATGATGTTGGCGTCGGGGTGCGCGGCCTCCTGCACCAGTCGTGCGGCCTCCGAGACCTCGTACAGGCCCAGGTCGCTGCCGCCCTGGATCGACAGCAGCACGCCGTAGGCGCCGTCGATGGATGCCTCCAGCAGCGGGCTGGAGACGGCGAGCTCGGCGGCCTGCAGGGCGCGGTCGTCGCCGCGGGAGGAGCCGATGCCCATCAGGGCGCTGCCCGCTCCCTGCATCACGGACTTGACGTCGGCGAAGTCGAGGTTGATCAGGCCCGGGGTGGTGATCAGGTCGGTGATGCCCTGGACACCCGAGAGCAGCACCTGGTCCGCGGACTTGAAGGCGTCCAGCATGGACACCTGCTTGTCGGCGATGGACAGCAGACGGTCGTTGGGGATCACGATGAGGGTGTCCACCTCGGCCTGCAGGGCGGCGATGCCGGACTCGGCCTGGGTGGAGCGGCGGCGGCCCTCGAAAGTGAAGGGGCGGGTGACCACACCGATGGTCAGCGCGCCGAGGCTGCGGGCGATCTTGGCGACCACGGGGGCACCGCCGGTGCCGGTTCCGCCGCCCTCGCCGGCGGTCACGAAGACCATGTCGGCCCCGCGCAGGACCTCCTCGATCTCCTCGGCGTGGTCCTCGGCGGCCTTCTTGCCGACCTCCGGATCGGCGCCGGCCCCGAGCCCGCGGGTGATCTCCTTGCCGACGTCGAGCTTGACGTCGGCGTCCGACATCAGCAGGGCCTGGGCGTCGGTGTTGATGGCGATGAACTCGACGCCCTTGAGACCGGCCTCGATCATGCGGTTGACGGCGTTGACACCGCCGCCGCCGATGCCGACGACCTTGATGACTGCGAGGTAGTTCTGGGATCCGGCCACGTTGATGTCCTTGCTGTTGTCGATCTGCTGTCGAACGGGGACCCAACCCTCGACCTCGAGTTGAGGTTCGGACTCTGCGGCCCCGTTCCTTCTCTTCGACGCTAAGGACGTGGCCGACGGGGCGCAACGACCTGCCGCGCGTGTCGTGTGGCGAACCTCCCGGTCCCGGGGTTCAGGCCGCGAAGGCGAGGGCGCGCGAGGGTCAGCGGGTGACCGGCGCCACCGGGGAGGAGACGTCGATCACGGAACCGGGCTGCGGGATCAGCGCCTGGACCACATCGCCCTTCAGCTCGGCGTCGCGGGCATCGCCCCACACCACGCTCTTGGTGCCGCCGTCCTCCAGGGCCAGGGTGAAGGTGACGTCGCTGGGGCTGGTGGCGGTCATGTCCTGGACGGCAGGGCGGATCGGGTCAGGCAGCTCGGCGAGCACCTCGGTCATCGCCTCCGCGGCGCCGTCGGGGTCCTGTGAGGTGGTGCCCACTCGCAGCGGGATCAGCGTCGCGCCCTCGGCCGCGGCCGCCGGCAGCTCCTCCCCTGCGGCGTCGATCACCGCGACGGTGCCGTCGGCACGGGTCAGGTGGGCGACAGGCTCGGACTCGACGACGGTGACGTGCATGCCATCGGGCCAGCGGCGCTCCACCTGAGCGGATTCGATGCCGGGGACCGTCGCGAGGTCCTCGCCGATGGCGTCGGTGGGCAGCAGCAGCACGCTGTCCCCCAGGCGAGGATCGAGGTGGGAGCGCACCGCCTGCTCCTCGACGTAGCCCAGGCCCGTGACGCTGATCTGCTGCAGCCGCAGGGCGGGCAGCCAGATCGCGGCCGACAGCACACCGATCAGCAGCAGCGTCACGACGACGGCACCGGCGATGATCGCGCGCCGGCGACGACGCCAGGGCCGCCCGGCCACCAGGGCACGGAAGCGGTGAGCGGCAGGGACGACGTTGTCGGGACCGTCAGGGCTGTCGGAAGCGTCGGGGCGGGGCTCGCGGGGCGCGTCGACGGCGGTCACGGGCGGGCGGCCGTAGCTGCGGCCCGGCGGGTCGGAGGGGGCGGCCTCCCGCGATGCCTGCCCCTGCTGGGCGTCGAGGGGCCGCTGCGGGGCCCGACCGGACTGCGGCGGGACCCGGCCGGACTGCGGCGAGGACCGCCGCGACCCGGTGGGGCGCGGCGGGGTGGGGCGGCGGGCCATCAGGCCGTCCCCCGGGCGCGGCGCAGCGCCTGCAGCACCGCCGGAGTGTCCTCCACCACGTCCCCGGCACCGAGCATCAGCACCAGGTCCCCGGGGCGGGCCTCCCCCGCCACCTGGGAGGGCACCGGTGCACGTGCGTCCAGGGGGCGCACGTGAGCGGCGGTCGAGTGCTGGGTGATGGTGCGGGCGTCCACCGTCGGGTCGGGGTCCTCACGGGCGGGGTACACGGGCATCACCCAGGCCAGGTCCGCGCCCTCCAGGGAGGCGGCGAAGGCGGCGGCGAAGTCGCGGGTGCGGGAGAACAGGTGGGGCTGGAACACCGCGAGCACCCGGCCGCCCGCACCCTGATCGGCGACGATGGCGCGCGCGGCGGCGATGGTGGCGGTGACCTCGCGCGGATGGTGGGCGTAGTCGTCGATCACCGTGATGCCGTCCACCACACCGGCCAGGTCGAAGCGGCGGGAGGCCCCCGTGAAGCGTCCCAGCCCGTCGGCGAGCGCCTCGAGCGGCGCATCGGGCGCGGCCGATGCGGTACCGGCGAGCGCACCCAGGGCGTTGAGCACGTTGTGGTGGCCGGCTACCGCCAGGCGCACCCGGAGCGGGCCGCGCGGGCTGAGCACCTCGACATCGGTGCCATCGGGGCCGGAGTCCTCGGCGAGGACCCGCCAGTCGGCGGCCTTGCTGGTGCCGTAGGTGCTCACGCTCGCGCCATGAGCGGCGGCCCGCTCCCCCAGCGCCCGGGCGCCCTCGTCGTCGGCGCACACCACCAGGGTGCCGCCGGGAAGGATCCGGTCGGTGAGGGCGTCGAAGCCGGCCTGCAAGGTGGCGGCGTCCCCGTGGAAGTCGAGATGGTCGGGCTCGAGGTTGGTGACCACCAGGGACCGGGGGGTGAAGGCCAGGAAGGAGCCGTCGGACTCGTCGGCCTCGATCACGGCGATCCCGGTGCCGTCGCGCATCGATTCCGTGGGCGAGGGCTCCGCACCGAGGCCGGCGTTGCGGCCCAGGTCGGGCACGGCGGCCCCGAGCGCCCAGGCAGGATCCAGGCCCGCACCGCGCAGCGCCATCACGGCCAGGCCGGTGGTGGAGGTCTTGCCGTGGGTGCCGGCGATGGCCACCAGGTCCCGCTGCCCCATCAGCCCGGCCAGGGCCGCGGCGCGGTGGACGACGGGGATGCCGCGCCGGTGGGCGGCGATGATCTCGGGGTTGTCGGCGCGCACGGCGGTGGAGACCACCACCAGGTCCAGGTCCTCGGCCAGCAGGTCCGCATCGAAGCCGATGCCGATGCGGGCTCCCGCCTCGCGCAGCGGGCCGATGAACTGGCCGTCCTGGGAGTCGGAGCCGCTGACCTCGATGTCGGCCTCCAAGGCCAGCCGCGCCACGGCCGACATCCCGGCCCCGCCGATCCGCACCACGTGGAGGGAGCGGACCGGGCTCCCGGAAGGCCACTGCGCGTGGGTGACGACGTCCCCGGGAGTGAGGATGGTGCGGGGTGCGGGCCCCTCGGTGCGGGCAGCGGCGTCAGTCATGGCTTCACGGTAACGGCCGGGGTCACAACCGGCGGCCAGGCTCCCGTGCGGCACCGATCACGATCTCGGCGAGTCGTTCGGCGGCATCGGGGATGCCGAAGCGGCGGGAGGCCGCGGCCATGGCTGCGCGTCGCTCCTGGTCCAGCAGCAGCGGGAGCACCTGCTCCACCAGGCGCGATGCGGTGATCTGCGCATCCTCGATCATCAGCGCCCCACCGGCGCTGACCACGTCCTGGCCGTTCAGCGCCTGCTCGCCGTTGCCGATCGGAAGGGGCACCAGCACGGCGGGCAGCCCCACGGCGGTCAGCTCGCACACGGTCCCGGCGCCCGAGCGGGTCAGGGCGAGATCCGCGGCGGCGTAGGCATCCTCCATGGCCCGCACGTACTCCACCACCCGGTAGCCGGGACGCGGGGTGAGGTCCTCGGCCTTGCCGCGGCCGGTGATGTGCAGGATCTGGGCACCGGCCTCCAGGAAAGCGGGGGCGGCCTCGCAGACGGCGTCGTTCAGGCGCTGCGCGCCCAGGGAGCCGCCGGTGACCAGCAGCACCGGGCGTGCCGGATCGAGGCCGAACTCCTGCACCGCCCCGTCGCGGCGGGCCGCGCGATCCAGGTGCGCGATGCCCTCGCGCATCGGCATGCCGATGCGGCGGGCGCCCCGCAGGCGGGTGCCGTCCAGAGCCGTGAGCACGGCGGCGGCGCGCACCGCTCCGAGGCGGTTGGCCAGGCCCGGGCGGCGGTTCGCCTCATGGACCACCAGGGGGATGCGGGAGGCGGCGGCGGCGAGGTAGGCGGGAGGGCACACGTACCCGCCGAAGCCCACCACCACGTCGATGCCGCGGTCGCGCAGCAGGGCGCGCACCTCCCGCACGCTCCCCGCCAGCCGCGCCGGGAAGCGGACGGCAGCGCCACCGGGTCGCCGCGGGAAGGGCACCTTCTCGATGGTCACCAGCTCGAAGCCGGCGGCCGGCACCAGATCGGCCTCGAGCCCGGAAGCGGTGCCGAGCACCACGATCTGGGCCTGGGGCGCCTGCTCACGGATGCGCGCGGCGGTGGCCAGCAACGGGGAGACGTGGCCTGCGCTGCCCCCTCCGGCCAGCAGGACCCGGGGGGCGCGTGCGGCGCGGGGGTCACGGGCGGCGTCGGGACCGCTGGGTGATCCGCTCATCGTCGGCTCCGTCCCTGAGCCGTGCGCGCGCGCCGTCGGGAACGGCGGGGGCGGCGCGAATCGCCGGTGGAGCCGTCGCGCGGAGCGGGCAGCACGCTCACGGAGCTGCGCACCGCGCCCACGCGGGCGGTGATGGCCTCGCGCGCACCCGGCTCGCTGCGGGCGAAGGACAGCAGCACACCCAGCGCCGTCATGGACGCCAGCAGGGCGGAGCCGCCGGAGGAGATGAACGGCAGCGGGACGCCGATCACGGGCATCAGGCCCGTCACCACCATCATGTTGACGAAGGCCTGCCCCAGGATCCAGGAGGCGATGCCGGCGATGGTGATCTGGCGGAACACGTCGTCGGTGCGGGTGATCATACGGAACATCACCAGGGCCAGCACGGCGAACAGGAACAGCACGCCCAGGGTGCCGGCCAGGCCGAACTCCTCCCCCAGGACCGCGAAGATGTAGTCGTCCTCCGCGGCGGGCAGGCGCCCCCACTTCTGGCGGGACTCACCGGGGCCCACGCCCCACCAGCCGCCCTCGGCCAGCCCCATCAGGCCCTGCTCGGACTGGTAGCCGGTGCCGCCGACGCACTCGCCCTTGAGCCAGCAGTTGATGCGGCCCATGCGGTTGCCGCTGGTGATGGTGAGAGCGACGACGCCGATGAGGCCGAGAGCTCCGCCGGCGGCGAACCAGCGCCGGGGCACGCCGGCCACCCACAGCGAACCGGCCACCAGCAGGCACATCACCAGCGTGGTGCCCAGGTCGTGCCCCAGCACCACCAGGCCCAGCGCGGCGAGGACCCCGGGGACCAGGGGGAACAGCAGGTGGGCGGGCCGGTGCAGCAACGGCCGCTTGATGGCCAGCAGGGCGCCCAGCCACACGGCCAGGGCCAGCTTGAGGAACTCCGAGGGCTGCAGGGTCTGGGACCCGATGCGGATCCAGTTGCGGTTGCCATCGACGTCCCAGCCGAGCGGCGTGTGCACGAGGGTCTGCAGGGCCAGGCCCAGCATCAGCAGCGGCCAGGCGGCCTTGCGGTAGAAGCCCGGCGGAATCGAGGCGGCCACCAGCAGGGACGCCAGCCCCAGACCCGCGAAGGTGCCCTGACGCAGCAGTCCCGCGAAGCCCGACTGGCCGCGGGAGATGTTCAGCACCGCGGTGGAGGAGAGCACCATCATCAGGCCCACGCCCACCAGCAGGGTGCCCAGCACGATCAGGGCGTAGAAGTCCAGGGCCGGTGACTTCAGCCAGTTGCCCACCCCGGCGCGCAGGCGGGAGCCGACGTCACCGAGGGGGTTCTCCTCCTCGGGGCGGACGACCCGAGTGGACCGGCGGGTCTCCTGCATCGTCATCCGTTCGCTCCTGCCAGTCGTTCCACGGCCGCGGCGAACAGCTCCCCCCGTTCCGCGTAGTTGCGGAACTGGTCGATCGAGGCTGCGGCCGGTGCCAGCATCACCACGTCCCCCGCCGAGGCGAGGGAGCGGGCGGCCTGCACCGCCTCCTCCATCAGCCGGGAGCGCCCGGCGACATCGCCAGTGTCACCCGGATCCACGCGCACCACGGGGAGGTCAGGGGCGTGTCGCCCCAGCGCCTCGGCGAACGGGGCGGGATCGGTGCCCAGCAGCACGCAGCCGACCAGTCGGCCGGCGACGGCCTGGACCAGGGGGTCGATGTCAGCGCCCTTGGTGTCGCCTCCGGCGATCCACACCACGCGCTCGGCAGCGGCGAGGGAGGCGCGGGCGGCGGCGGGGTTGGTGGCCTTGGTGTCGTCCACCCAGGCGACCTCGTCGATGCGGGCCACCAGTTCGGCGCGGTGGCGGCCGATGCGGTACGCGCGCAGGCCGTCGCGCACGGCCGCTTGCTCGACACCGTGGGCGCGGGCCAGGGCCGCGGCGGCCAGGGCATCCAGCACGATGTGCGGGCCGGCGCCGTGGGGACCCAGGTGGGCGAGGTCCTCGAGGGTGGCGAGCTCGGCGGCCTGCCGGTGCCGATCGGGGACGAAGGCACGGTCCACCAGCATCCCGTCGACCACGCCGAGCTCGGAGGGTCCCGGGGAGCCCAGGGTGATGCCGATGGCGCGGGCGCCCTCGATGACGTCGGCCTGTTCGACCAGGCGACGAGTGGTGGGGTCGGCGACGCTGTACACGCAGGCGCGCTCGACGCCCTCGTAGATGCGACCCTTCGCGGCGGCGTAGGCAGGGGCGCTGCCGTGCCAGTCCAGGTGGTCGTCGCTCACGTTGAGCACCGCGGCGGCCTGGCAGTCCAGGTGCTCGGTGCGGTGCAGCTGGAAGCTGGACAGCTCCACGGCCAGCACGTCGAAGCCCTCCGGGTCCAGCGCCGCCTCGATCACCGGCAGGCCCACGTTGCCGCAGGCCACGGCGCGCAGGCCGGCGTGCTGGAGGATCGACTCCAGCATGGTGACCGCGGTGGTCTTGCCATTGGTGCCGGTGATGCCGAGCCAGGCGGGCCCGTCGGCCGCTTGCATGCGGCGAGCCAGCTCGACCTCGCTCCACACGGGGATCCCGGCCTGCTGGGCCTGGACCAGCAGGGGCTGCTCGGGCCGCCAGCCGGGTGAGGTGACGACCAGGTCCACCTCACGGTCGGCGGGGAGGGAGCCGGTGTGCTCGGCCCCCAGGCGCACCTCGACACCCAGCACCTGAAGGATCCGGGCCTTCTCCCGGTTCTCGGGGGTGTCGGCGCTGTCGACCACCAGCACCCGGGCACCGCGCTGCATGGTCTGGTCCGCGACCGCGTAGCCGGAGACGCCGAAGCCGGTCACCAGGATGCGCAGCCCGGCCACGTCCATGCCCGGCCAGGCCCGCTGCTCGGCCGGGAGACCATGGGCTGGGCCGGTCGTAGGACCGGCCGGGGGCGTGGTCATGAGGTGAGCCTCGGCAGGGCGTCGAGGTAGAACAGGCCCAGGCCGAGGCCCGCGAGGATCCCGGCCACGATCCAGAAGCGGACCACGATGGTGACCTCGTTCCAGCCCTTGAGCTCGAAGTGGTGCTGGAGGGGGGCCATCCGGAACACGCGCTTGCCGGTGGTCTTGAAGCTGGCCACCTGGATGATCACGGACAGCGAGATGGCCACGAACAGGCCGCCGATCACGGCGCCCAGGATCTGGGTGCGCGAGACGATGGTGAGGCCGGCGATCGCGCCGCCCAGGGCCAGGGACCCGGTGTCACCCATGAAGATCTTCGCCGGAGAGGTGTTCCACCACAGGAAGCCCACGCAGGCACCGATCATCGCCGCGCACAGCACGGCGGTGTCCAGCGGGTCGCGGGCGTCGTAGCAGTTGACCGTGCCGCCGGCGGCGAGGTCCACGTTGCACACCTGCCGCCACTGCCAGAAGGAGATCACCAGGTAGGCGGCAGTGAAGATGATGGTGGCGCCGGAGGCCAGGCCGTCCAGGCCATCGGTGAGGTTCACGCCGTTGGACCAGGCCGCCACCAGGAAGTTCGCCCAGACCGCGAAGAGGATGAAGCCCGCGACGCTGCCGCCGAAGGCGAGGTCCAGCCAGGGCACGTCCCGCACGAAGGAGATGTTCGTGGAGGCCGGGGTGAGGCCGGACTCGTCCCGGAACAGCAGCGCCATCACGGCGAAGGCCGTGGCCACCACGAACTGGCCCAGCAGCTTGGCGCGGGGCCGCAGGCCCAGGCTGCGCTGCTGGGAGATCTTCAGGTAGTCGTCCAGGAAGCCCACCACGCCCAGGCCCACCATCAGGAACAGCACCAGCAGCACGGAGATGCTGGGGGGCTCCCACACGGCCAGGTGGGCGATGCCGTAGGCAAGGATCGTGGCCAGGATGATGGCGACGCCGCCCATGGTGGGCGTGCCTCGCTTGGTGGCGTGGGAGGTGGGGCCGTCATCGCGGATGAACTGGCCGTACCCGCGCTTGACGAGGACCCGGATGTACAGGGGGGTGCCGAAGATCGCCAGCACCAGGGCGGTGCCCCCCGCGATGAGGATCGGGATCATGCGTGTGCTCCTCCGTCCTGGTGCCGGGCACGGTCCGCGCGTCGTTCCAGGTGCGCGATCAGAGGCCGTGCGAGCTGGCGCAGGCCTGCGTCGCGGGACGACTTCAGCAGCACCACATCGCCGGGCGCCAGGGTCCGTTCTAGCACAGCCAGGGCCTCCTCGACGTCGGCCACCTGCATGGACTCCCCACCGAAGCTGCCCTCGAGGCTGGCCCCGTGGTGGAGGGGGGCAGCGCCCTGCCCCACGACGATCAGCAGACCGATGTTCAGCCTCACCACCAGGCGCCCGATCTCGTCGTGCAGGCGCACCGACTCCTCGCCCAGCTCGAGCATCTCGCCCAGCACGGCGATGGTGCGGTGGCCGCGCCCGAGGTGCGCGAGGGTCTTCAGCGCCAGGCGCATCGAGTCGGGGTTGGCGTTGTAGGCGTCGTCGATCACCAGCACATCGCCGGCGCGCCGGGCCTCCATCCGCTGCCCGGAGGCCAGACGCACTCCCTGGAGGGAGGCCGCGGCGGCAGCGGGCTCGACCCCGGCGAGGATCGCCGCGGTGAGGGCGGCGATCGCGTTGGCGGCCTGGTGCTCCCCCAGCAGATCGGGGCGCACCTCGAAGGATCCGGCGGGAATGTCCGAACCGTCCGGTCGGGTGAGGCCCTCCGGGACCTGCAGGGTGAAGCTCACGCGGGCGTCGTCGTCGAGCCGCAGGTCCGTGGCGCGCACGTCGCCCCGGTCGAGCCCCCAGGTGACCGCCGGGGCCTCGGTGAGCTGCGCCATGGCGGCCACCCGGGGATCCTCGGCGTTCAGCACGGCTCGCCCCTCGGGGGACAGCGACCGGACCAGTTCGGCCTTGGCCCGGGCGATGCCCTCGACGGAGCCGAACTCTCCGAGGTGGGCGGAGCCCACGTTGAGCACCACGGCGATGTCGGGGCGGGCGATGTCGGTCAGGTGGGCGATGTGGCCCGGTCCACGGGCGCCCATCTCCAGCACCAGGAAGCGGGTGTGCTCGTCAAGGCGCAGCACCGTCAGCGGCAGGCCCAGCTCGTTGTTGAAGCTGCCGACGGGGGCGATCGTGGGGCCGAGATCGCCGAGGGCCACCCCGAGCAGGTCCTTGGTGCCCGTCTTCCCGGCGCTGCCGGTGATCGCGAGCACCCGCAGCTGCGGGTTCTCCCGGCGTGCCTGCTCCAGTTGGGCGCGGGCCAGGTCCGACAGGGCGCGCTGCACGTCGTCGACCAGGACGGCCGGGATGTCCTCGGCCGTCTGTCGGGAGACCAGGCACAGCGCGGCGCCGTCGGCGACGGCTGCGGCGAGGAAGTCGTGGCCGTCGACCGTCTCGCCCTCGAAGGCGGCGAACAGATCGCCCTCGGTCACGGTGCGCGAATCGATGCGGGCCTCACCGGTCACCCGCTCCTCACCGGTGGCGCCGCCCACCAGGGTGCCGCCGACGAGGCGAGCGATGTCGTGCGCAGTGATGGCGAGCATGGTCAGTGTCCTCCGTCAGCCTGGGGGTCGCCCGGTCCGGGCCGCGCGGCGAGGGCGTCGCGCAGGCGGAGGCGATCATCGAACGGGTGGACGATACCCCCGATGTCCTGCCCGGTCTCGGCTCCCTTGCCGGAGACGAGGATGGTGTCGCCCACGTCCGCGAGGGAGGCGGCCAGCTCGATGGCGCTGCCCCGGCCGTCCACCTCGTGGACCTCGGCGTTCGTCGCATCCGGGATGCCGGAGCGCACTGCTGCCCTGATCGCGGCGGGGTCCTCGGTGCGGGGGTTGTCGTCGGTGATGATCACCACGTCGGCCAACCGGGCGGCGACCTCCCCCATGAGCGGGCGCTTGGTGCGGTCGCGGTCGCCACCGGCGCCCATCACGCAGATCACGCGGCGGGTGCCGGGGACGGAGCGCAGTGTGGTCAGGGCCTTCTCGAGCGCATCGGGGGTGTGCGAGTAGTCGACCACTCCGCGCACCGGGGCGAGGGCCACGGGCTCCATCCGGCCGGGGACGGTGCCGGCGGTGCCGAGGGCGGCGTCCACCTCCGGACCGCTCACCCCGATGGCCTCCAGCAGCAGGACGGCCGCGAGGGTGTTGGCGACGTAGTGGCGGCCGGGCAGTGCCGCGCGCAGGCGCCGCTGCGCCGGGGCGCCCTGCTTCCCGACGACGGTGAACACGCTGCCGTAGTCATCGGGGAGGATCTCCCGCGCGACATGGTCCGCCTCGATGCCGGGGAGGGTGGCGTACGTGGTCACGGGCACCTGGGCCCGGTGGGCCAGGCGCCTGCCCCACTCGTCGTCCACGCACACCACGCCGCGCCGGGAGTGCTCCGGGGTGAACAGCAGGGCCTTGGCCGCGAAGTAGTCCTCCATCGTGGGATGGAAGTCGAGGTGGTCCTGCGAGAGGTTGGTGAAGCAGGCGACGTCGGCCACGACCTCGTCCGCGCGGTGGAGCACCAGGGCGTGGGAGGAGATCTCCATGGAGCAGGCCTCGACGTCGTCCTCCAGCATCCGGGCCAGGATGCCGTGCAGCTCGGGCGCCTCGGGAGTGGTGCGCACGGTGGCGATCGCATGATCGGTGCCGGTCGCGTCGCGGTACTCGGTGCCGCTGGTGCCGACCATGCCGCTGGGGCGGCCCAGCGCCAGCAGGGTGCGGTGCACCATCGTGGTGACCGAGGTCTTCCCGTTGGTGCCGGTCACGCCGATCGTGCGCAGGTGCTGCGCCGGTCTTCCGTAGACCACAGCGGCGGCGGTGGCGGTCTCCCGACGCGGGTTTTCGACCACCAGGGCGGGCAGCCTGGCCCGCGCGCAGGCCTCCGCGCCGGCGTCGTCGGTCAGCGCGAGGACGGCCCCGCGGGAGACGGCCTGCTCGACGTAGTCGGCGCCGTGGGCATTGGCACCTGGCAGGGCGCACCACAGATCCCCCGCCTCGACGCCGCGGGAGTCGAGGGTGACCCCGGAGACGGTGGCCTCGAGGTCGGTCAGGGACGGCGGCGGTGCTGCGCCGAGCTCCGCGGCGAGCGCACCGATGCTCACCCCGGCTCGACGGCGAGGACGAGCGGGCTCGGGAGCGGGGACTGCGGACACGGGGCCGGTCACCACTCGTTCTCGAGCACGCGTGCGGGCTTGCCGGTGGGAGGGATGCCCTGGTGCTGGAGGGTGAAGGTCATCAGCTCGGAGAAGGCGGGTGCTGCAGCCCGGCCGCCCGAGATGAAGCTGTTCAGGCCGAACACGAACACGCCGATCACGATCTCCGGGTCGTCCGCGGGGGCGAAGCCGATGAAGGAGGCGGTGTAGGTGCCACCGGGGACCTGCGCGGTGCCGGTCTTGCCGGCCACCGCGTACCCGGGCACGCTCGCGCCGGAGACGCCGTCCTCGACCACGTTGTCCATCAGCTCGGTCATGGTGGCGGCGGTCTCGGAGGAGACCACGCGGGTGGACTCGGGCTCCCCCATCGGTCGGATGCTGCCGTCGTTCTCCCGGGTGCCGGCGACGATCCGCGGCTGCACCCGCACTCCGTCGTTCGCGAAGGTGCCCACCGCCGAGGTCATCTGCAGAGCGTTGACGGAGTAGCCCTGGCCGAAGGCCGTCGTGTACCGGGTGCGGCCGGTCCACTGCGAGGCGGGGTGGACCACGCCGGCGGACTCACCGGGCAGACCCACGCCGGTGGGCTCCCCCAGGCCGAACGCCTTCAGATAGTCGTAGCGCACCGAGGGTGGGAGGGTCTCGGAGATCTGCACGGTGCCGACGTTGGAGCTGTTCTTCAGCACCCCGGCGAGCGTGAGCCGCTGATCCTCGTGGGTGAGCGCGTCCTTGATGCGATGGCCCTCGAAGTTCATGGTGTACGGCACCTCGTACTGCGAGTCCAGGGTGACGGTGCCCTCCTCGAGGGCCGCCGCGACGGTGAACACCTTGCCGGTGGAGCCCGGCTCGAACACGTTGGAGATGGAGCGGTTGCCGCGGTTCTCCTCGGGTGCCTCGCCCGGGGCGTTGGGGTCGTAGGTGGGGTAGTCGGCCAGGGCCAGCACCTCGCCGGTGCGGGCGTTCAGGACCACCGCACTGGCGCCGGTGGCACCCCAGCTGTCAGCTGCGCTCGCGGCGACCTGCTGCGCCTTCCACTGCAGGTCCCGGTCGATGGTGAGGACGAGGTCACGGCCGTCGACGGCCTGGGTGGTCTCCTGCCGACCGGTGGGGATGATCTGGCCCTGGGCGCCGCGCTCGTAGGTGGTGGTGCCGTCGGTACCGCTGAGCTGGTCGTCGTAGGTGAGCTCGGTACCGGCCAGGGCGGTGCCGTCGGATCCCACGAAGCCCAGCACGTTCCCGCCCACGGAACCGGCCGGGTAGATGCGCTGGGCCACCCGGTCCGCGCCGATGCCGGGGATCTTCAGGGCCAGGGCGGCGTCCCGCACCGCGGGGTCGACGTTCTTCTCCAGGTACATGAAGCCGCGATCGCCGGTGAGCGCCTCCTCGGTCTCGGTCACGCTCCAGCCCAGCACGGGGGCGAGCTTCTGGGCTGCCGCCGGGATGCCCGTGACCTCCGCCGTCGTGGAGTTCTCCAGGTAGGTGTCGACCTGCAGCTGGTTGACCCACAGGTCGTAGCGCTCCTGGGAGCTGGCCAGCACGGTGCCGTTGCGGTCCAGGATGTCACCGCGCAGAGCGGGGATGGTGCGGGTGACGGTGCGCTGCTTGACCGCTTCCTCCGCGCGGGCACTGGCGTCCAGTCCCTGCACCCAGATCAGTCGACCGGACAGTGCCATCACCGCCACCATGATCAGCGTCAGCAGCAGGCGGTGGCGGACGGCGGGGCTGCCCACCCGGGCCGTGGGGACGCGGAAGGAGCCCCGGGGCGCGCGGGTCCTCCCCGCGCCGCGGGGGCTGCGCTTCCTGCTGCGGTCGTCCGCCATCTGCTCAGGCTCCCTCGTTGCCCATGCCGTGATACGCCTGGGGCTGATCGTAGATCTGCGCGGGCGGCACGGCCTGCTCCGCCGGAACCTCGGCGAGTTCCGGAGGTGCGGGTGCCTCGGCATCGACGGTGTCGGAGAGCACGGTGCGGGTGTCCAGGTCGATGTAGGCGGGATCGGTCACCGGCACCATCCCCAGCTCGCGGGCCTGTCGCTCCAGCTCCTGGGGGGTGCCCAGACGCTCGTCTGTGGCCATCAGTGCCTGCTGCTCCTCGGTCAGTCGCTGGGACTGGATCTGCAGGCGGTTGATCTCGTAGCTGGTGTCGGACATCTGGATGTTCAGGTAGAGCAGAGCAGCCAGTGTCGCGACCACGATCGCGGTGCACAGCAGCGTGAACGGCATGGCGCTGCCGGCGGCCTTCGGTCGGGCCAGGACGGTCAGGCGCGGGGTGGACCAGCCGGCCGGCCGCGCGGAGCGAACGGGCCGGACGGCGACGGAGCGGATGGCGGAGGTGGAGGCCATGTCACGAGGCTCCTTCTACGATGCGGGTGCGGGTCAGTGCGCGCAGGCGGACGGAGCCCGCGCGGGGATTGGTCTCGCGCTCGGCGGGCCCGGCCTGGACCGCGCCGCGCACGAGAGAGGTGAAGGTGGGGCGGTGCTCCTCCAGCTCGACCGGCAGGCCGGGTGGGGCCGAGGAGCGGGTACGACGCGCGAAAGCACTCTTGACCAGGCGGTCCTCACCTGAGTGGTAGGACTCCACGACGATCCGGCCGCCCAGGCGCACGCTGTCCAGCGCACCCTCGAGAGCGCTCGCGAGGATCCGCAGCTCGTCGTTGACCGCGATCCGCAGCGCCTGGAAGGAGCGCTTGGCGGGGTGGCCACCGCTGGCCTTCGAGGCGGCAGGGACGGCACGGTCCAGCAGGGTGACCAGTTCGCCGCTGCGGGTGAGCGGGGCGTGCTCGCGCTGCTCGACGATGCGCCGTGCGATCCGACGGGCGAAGCGCTCGTCGCCGTACTGGTGGAGGATGCGGGAGATCTCCGCCTCGGGCAGGTCGCGCAGCAGATCGGCCGCGGTGGGCCCCCCGGAGGAGGGGTCCATGCGCATGTCCAGCGGGGCATCGGCGACGTAGGAGAACCCGCGATCGGCGGTGTCGATCTGGAAGCTGGAGACGCCCAGGTCCATCATCACCGCGTCGGCACTGTCGAGACCGAGGTCGGCGAGGACCTCGGGGATCTCGTCATAGGTGGCGTGCACCAGGGTGAGGCGGTCCGCGAACCCGGCGCGGGTGAGCCGTTCCCGGGCCAGGTCCAGGGCCAGGGGATCGCGGTCGATTCCCACCAGGCGCGCGGCGGGGGCGGCGGCGAGGACGGCGCCGGCGTGCCCGCCCATCCCCAGCGTCGCATCGACGTACACCGAGCCGGGGCTCTGCAGGGCGGGGGTGAGCAGGTCCACGGTGGTGTCGAGGAGGACGGGGACGTGTCGCTCCTCGGCGGGTGCGGCGCTGCCGGTGTCGCCCCGCTGCGGTGTGCGGTCCATCGTGCCCCCTCCCCGGTGCTGCGGTGTCGGTCCTGTGCTGTGTGTCGATGGGTGATGCCGTCGGGGCCGTCCAGCCAGATTCCCCGTCGTTCCCGACCCGCCACCGGGGAAGTAGCGTCGGGGCGGGAACGACGAGAGGTCTCACAGGACGGATGTCCGTCAGAACAGGCCCGGGACCACCTCCTCGGCGGTCTGGGCGAAGCCCTCCTCCTTCTGCTCGAGGTAGATCTCCCAGGCCGGGAGGGACCAGATCTCGAGCCGGTCCAGCGCGCCGATGACGGCGCATTCCCGGTCCAGGCCCGCGTAGGAGCGCAGGTGGCTCGGGATGGTGATGCGGCCCTGCTTGTCGGGGATGACGTCCTCCGCGCCGGAGAGCAACACGCGCAGGTAGTCACGCGTGCGCTGATCGGTGGTGGGCGCCCGACGGGCCTCATCGAGCTTCTGGCGGAACTCGGCGATCGGGTACACCGCGATGCAGTGCTCCTGGCCTCGAGTCATCACCAGTCCCGTGGCGAGCTCGTCACGGAACTTCGCCGGGAAGATCAGGCGCCCCTTCTCGTCCAGCTTGGGCGTGAAGGTGCCGAGGAACATCTCGACCCCCTCTCACCTGCATGGACGGGAAGTGCGGAACCATCTCCTCCCAACGCGCTCCACTTTACCCCACTCCGCCCCACATCGCGCTACCCCTGGCGCCGATTCGCCCCCCATGGCGCACATCACCGCTGGTCATAGCAGTGGTGTGAGGTGGGGGAAAATCGGCGACGTGGAGCGCTCCAGCAGCACCCGAGGTGGTCCCATCGCCTCGGACATCACAGACGCGCCCCGCACCGCAACCGCCGGGCGGCATCATCAGTGCAGGTCAGGAGCTTTCGGTTCGAAGGCCCTGCCGCGTCGTGCTGCGCGGGGGTGCACCGGGGAGGGAGGTGGTGGAGGGAAAGGGAGGGGCCCGGTGGGGGGAGGTGGAGAACCGGGCGGAGAAGGGTGGGGAACCGGCCGGAGGGAGGCGGCTGGACACGAAGAAGCCCCGGCTCCTAGGAGCCGGGGCGTCAGCAGGGGCGGGGCATCCGCCGGGGCACGGGTCCGACGGCCGTGGTCAGAACCGGGAGTCGTCCCCCGAGCGCTTCTCCCAGCGGTCCTCCATCTTCTTCATGAAGGTGCCGCCGTTGTCCAGGGGGCCCTGGGTGGTGGGGCGGGTGCCGCCGGAGTCCCCGGGGCCGTCCCCATCGTTCGAGTTCGTCGGGGAGGTCACCGCATACACCGCCCCGGCCAGCATGCCGATGAAGGCGATCACGCCGAGCCACACGGCCGGCAGGGCCACCGCGAGGACCAGCACCAGCAGGCCCAGCACCACCCCGCCCAGGCCGATCGCGATGCGGCGGCCGTTGCGGCGGGGGCTTCGCGACGGCGAGAAAGCGCGCGCGAGGCGAGGATCGTCGGCGAAGAGCTGACGTTCCATCTCATCGAGCATTTTCTGCTCGTGCTCCGACAGCGGCATGATCCCGCTCCTTGTCCCCGTGCTCCGCGCTCCTGGGCGCCTCCCCGCTCGATCCCGGACGGCGGCCGTCATCGGCGGTCCCCCTAGTTTAGGCGTCGCCCCTGGGAATGGGAACCTCACGATCCCCGGGGCCGGACCGCACCGCCGGGCCCGCCCCCTCCGGGCGCAACGTGGAGCCGCGAGCCAGGCTGGAGGCGCCGAACCGGTCACGGGCGCGATCCATGGCGGCCTCGAGGTCCTGCCAGCCGGCCGAACGCCCGGTCAGCTCCCGGGGCTCCCCGCCCGACCCGGCTAATGCCAGCTGCGTGGCCCGCACCCCGGCCAGTCGCACCCTCGGCATGCGCGTGCTCTCCCGTTCCCACAGTGCCACCACGTGCTCGCGCAGGCGCTCGCCGCTGGAGGTGGGCTGGTCCATCGTGGCCGAGCGGGTGATGGTGGCACCGTCGGGCGAGCGCAGCTTGAGGACCACGGTGCGGGCCACGAACCCGGAGCGGCGCAGCTGCCGGGCCACGTCGTCGGCCATCACCGTGATGCGGCGGCGCACCTCGTGCGGATCGGTGAGGTCCTCGTCCCAGGTGCGCTCGGTGCCCAGGGACTTGTCGCGCACCCGATGTCCCAGGCCGGTGCGGTCACTGCCATCGGCCACCCGCATCACCTGGAGCGCCTGGGGGCCGATGGCGCGGGCGAGGGTCGAGACAGGGACGTCGCGCACGTCGCCGACAGTGTGCACGCCGATGCGCTCCAGCGCCTTCACGGCCGTGGGCCCGATGCCCGAGATCACCGATACCGGCAGCGGCGCCAGGAATGCCGCGGTGCTCTCCGCGGGGACGATGAGCATGCCGTCGGGCTTGGCGCGGGCGGAGGCGATCTTCGCCACTGCCCGGGACACGGAGCCGCCCACCGAGCTGGGCAGCCCCAGCTCCTCCCGGATCCGCCTGCGCAGCAGGCCTGCGATCTCCTCGGGAGGCCCGAACAGCCGCCTGGCCGGGCGGGCGTCCAGGAACGCCTCATCCACGCTGATCTGCTCGACATCGGCCACCACGTCCCGCAGCAGGTCCATCACCTGGCGGGAGACCTCGCGGTAGTGATGGATGCGCCCGGGGACGATCACCAGATCCGGGGCAAGGCGACGGGCGGTGGCCATGGGCATGGCCGAACGGATCCCCCGTGCCCGCGCCGGGTAGCTGGCAGCGGCCACCACACCGCGAGCTCCGGCCCCGCCCACCACCACCGGGAGTCCCCGCAGGGAAGGATCGTCCCGGATCTCCACCGAGGCGAAGAAGGCGTCCATGTCCAGGTGCAGGATGCCGGGGATCTCCGGATCCGGTGCGGCACCCGGGACCTGCATGGTCATCGAGACCTCCTCGGCAGAGCAGGTGGGGATCAGAGGGCAGATGAGCTGACTGTACCGGCCGCGCTATCCGGCCAGGGCCACCACCTGCTGCGGCATGCCCTCCAGCAGGGCCTCCGATACCGCGGACAGGTGCAGGGCGGTGAGCTCGATGTGGCGACGCAGCAGCACCGGATCCGGGAGCGCGTCGAGGCTGCGCTCCAGACGCGCGCGCTCAGCCACCATCGGGGCCATCTGCTCGGAGCGAGACGCGGCGTCCCCTCCCAGCCGCTCCAGTGCCGTCCAGACGTTCAGCGGGAGCCGCCGGCGGCGATCGCGGTTGGCCCGCTGCACCAGCACCCCGGCGCCTCGCAGCGCTGCCCGGTGCACGAGCTCGAATGCCTCCCGCGGGTGCTCAGCAGCGAGCCGCTCCCCCTCGGCGAGCAGCCAGCGGGCACGACCCAGCCCCGCGAGGTCCTCATCGAAACGGGCCAGACGGATGCGGGCGGGGGTGATCGTGGGGGCGGTCATGGCGGCTCCTTCCTGTCCGTTGCTCTCCGTGCTTCTCCTCACCGGGTGAACCCACCGTAGGAACGGGCACCGACGAACGAAGCCCCACCTGATCGGGAGTGGACGGACCTGCAGTGGGGAGGAACCTGCAGTGGGGAGGGACCTAGAGTGGACCGATGGCCCGCCGTGATCGCACCCGCAGCAGCTCCAGCTCCGTCTTCGGGCACCTGCCGCAGCTGGGCGTGACCCTGCCCATCTCCACCGGGGCCGCGCGACTCACCCAGGAGCAGGACGGATCCCTGCTCCTCGAGGTCAACGGGGTCCCCTCCTCACACCTGCATCCCGATCCCAGGCACCTGGTCTTCGAGTACATGCGCTGGATGCAGCTGGTGATCGACCTGCACCTGCAGCAGATCTCCGGGACGGCACCGCAGCTCGCGCACCTGGGCGGGGCCGGCTGCGCGCTCCCCCGCGCTGTCGCAGCCGCGCATCCCGGCAGCCGGCAGATCGTGGTGGAGATCGACAGCCAGCTGGCCGAGCGGGCACGGGAATGGTTCGACCTCCCCCGCTCACCCCAGCTGAGGATCCGCATCGACGACGCGCTCAGCGCGCTCACGGAGTGGCGGGAGGACCGGTTCGACGTCCTGGTGCGTGACGTGTTCGCCGGCAGCACCACCCCCGACTCACTGCTCACCGCCGACGCCTGCACGCACGCGGCGCGGGTGCTGAAGGACGGCGGCATCTACCTCGCCAACTGTGCCGCTCCCCCGGGTTCCGGGCTGATGGCCGACGAGGTGGCGACACTGTCCACCGTGTTCGAGCACGTATCAGCGATCGCCGAGCCCGCACACCTGTCCGGCAAGCGCAGGGGCAACTGCGTGCTGGTGGCCTCCTCGCGCCCCCTGCCCGAGGGCATCGATCGCGCGCTGCGCTCCGACCCCGTCTCCGTGCGCCTGGCCCGACCGCAGCAGGTCGAGGCGCTGCGCCGGGCCGGGCGAGT
>NZ_JALXKT010000053.1:0-22374 GCF_025144775.1 Brachybacterium sp. p3-SID957
AGGGTGTCTCGGGCTGGATCAGCCGACCTGGATGCCGTCGATGGCGGCCTGGGCCTCGGAGGAGAGCTCATCCGACAGCGGGGCGGAGCCGGCGTTGTCGGCACCGACCTGCTGGCCGTCCTCGGAGATGATGTAGGAGGCGTAGGCCTTCACGGCCTCTCCCTCGCCGGCATCGGCGTAGGAGCCGCACAGCGCGAGGTAGGAGATGAGCACGATCGGGTACACGCCCTGCTCGGTCGTGGTGCGGTCCAGCTCGACCACGATGTCGTTCTCCTCGCGGCCCTCGGCGCGCGGGGAGACGTCGACGGCCTTGGCGGCGGCCTCCGCGGAGTACTCCACGAACTCCTCGCCCACCTGGATCTTGGCGATGCCGAGGTTGCCGGCCTGGGAGGCGTCGGCGTAGCCGATGGTGCCGTCGCCGCCCTCGACGGTGGAGATCAGACCGGAGGTGCCGTCACCGGACTGGCCACCGTCGATGGGCCAGGTCTCGACGGGGCCGTGGGTCCAGGCATCGGGAGCGTTCTCCGAGAGGTACTCGGTGAAGTTCTCGGTGGTGCCGGAGTCGTCGGAGCGGTGCACGGGCACGATGTCCTTGTCGGGCAGGTTCGCATCCGGGTTGTGCTCGACGATCTTCTCGTCGTTCCACTTGGTGATGTCGCCGGCGAAGATCCCGCCGATCACCTCGGGGGTCAGGTTCAGCTCGTCGACGCCCTCGAGGTTGTACACCACGGCGATCGGGGAGATGTACACGGGGAGGTTGAAGGCCTGCTCGCCGTTGCACACCTCGGTGGACGCGGCCAGCTCCTCCTCGTCCAGCGGGGAGTCGGTGCCTGCGAACTTGACCTCGCTGTTGAGGAACTGCTCGCGGCCCGTGCCGGAACCGGTGGCGTCATAGGTGACGGTGACGTCGCCGCCCTCGGCCTGGACCAGGCCCATGAAGGACTCGGTCCACGCGGTCTGCGCGTTCTGCATGGACGAGGCGCCGGAGCCAGCGATGCTGCCGGTCAGCTCGGCGTAGCCGGCGCCACCCTCCTGGCCACCGGCGTCGGAGCCGTTGGAGCCGCCGTTGCCACCCGCATTGCCGCCGTCGCCACCGTTGCCGGTGTCGCCGCCGCCGCAGGCGGACAGGGCCAGCCCACCGGTCAGACCGAGCGCTGCCAGTGCGACGAGCTTGTTCTTGCGAACGTTCACTGTGAGTCCTTTCGGGGCCGGAGGCCCTGCATGGAAGAAGCTGCTTCGACGTGTGTCGCAGTGGACGCTAGGGAGCACAGATGACGCCCTCCCCCCTCGCGCATGAACAACGGGTGAACTCGCCCCTTTTGTGACCGAAACCGCAGGCAGGAAGCAGGATACGAACCGGTCACAATCTCCTGGACGCGTGCGACCGGGCTCCGTGGCGGGCCGGGCCGTTCAGCTGGTGCTGGCGGCGATCCCTACCCCGATGACCAGCACGAAGTAGGCCACCACGAACAGCAGCACGAGGCACCCCAGGATCGAGGTGACAAGGCCCGCGATCGCCAGGCCCCGCCCGCCCTTGGGCTCGGTCGCGGTCGGGCTGGTCTCCCGCATCCCGAGGATCGAGAAGATCAGCCCGATAGGCGCAGTGACGCCCGCGCACAAGGCGATCGAGGCGATGCCCAGCACCATCCCCACGACCGCGTGCGAGGAGGACGGCGGGCCGGGGGCGTACGCGGGCTGGCCGTAGCCGGGGCCCTGCTGGAACGAGGACTGGTAGGCCGGCGAGGGGGACGACTGGTAGCCGGGTGCCGAGGAGGCCGATGAGGGCGAGGCGTACGGATCGCTGTACCCGCGGTCCTCCCTGATCGCGTACGGGTCATCGCCGTGCTGGGATCCCTGGCCGTGCCGTTCCGCCTCGCTGCTCGATGATCCGAATTCCGGGTACTGGTATCCCCCACCCTGCGTCATGGCTCTCCCCTGCTGGTGCTGTGGTCGTCAGGGACGATGCACGACGCCCGCCCCTGCCGCACCCGGTCTGTGCGGGGGCGGCTCCCAAGGATCGTACCGATGCTCAGGCGATGTTGGGCAGATGCCGCTCGACGGCGACCACCCTTCCCGCTGCGGTGGTGTGCAGCACCAGGGCCTCTCCGGCCGCCAGGAAGGGATCCTCCCTGGGCAGCTCCATGTCGGCACCGCGATCGGCGGACTTCTTCACGGCGCCGATCAGGGTGGGCAGCACCGGTCGATGGGTGCACACCACGGTGCCGCGCCCCTCGTGCAGCACCCGCTCGATCACCGCGGCGGTGCGGGAGGGGTGCTCCTCCGCCCCGGCCTCGGTGAGCTCGTCCTTGGTCCTGATGGTGAGGCCCTCGATACGGGCGAAGGGCTCCACGGTGGCCAGGCACCGCTTCCAGGGGCTGCTCAGCACCCGGGTGGGATCGAAGGCGTCGATCAGTCCGGGAAGGGCTTGCGCCTGCTTCTTCCCCTTCGAGTTCAGGGGGCGCGACTTCTCACCCTTGCGCCACTTCGCACGCGGCATGGCGGCGCCGTGCCGCTGCAGGACGATGGGGACGGTCTCCAGCGTCTCGTCCTCCAGGAAGCGGCGCAGCGTCGTCACGAGCACCTGGTCCCCATGACGGGTGAGCATCCGCTCGGCCTCGTCGAGCCCCACCCAGCGCACCTCGTCCACCTCGGTGGGGTCCTCCGGCCCCGGCGCGTCCTTCGCACGCACCGTGCCGATCCAGTACTGCACGATCTTGGTGCGGCCGTCCGGCAGCAGATACACGGAGGCGGGCAGCGGTCGGTGCAGCCTCACCCGGTAGCCGG
The DNA here is from genome assembly GCF_025144775.1 of Brachybacterium sp. p3-SID957. NCBI lineage: Bacteria > Bacillati > Actinomycetota > Actinomycetes > Micrococcales > Dermabacteraceae > Brachybacterium > Brachybacterium sp. p3-SID957. Next base: position 2,785 of record NZ_JALXKT010000053.1, read on the forward strand.
TCTCCTCGGCCACCTCGCGCACGGCAGCGGCGGGGAAGGTCTCCCCCTTGTCGAGCTTGCCCTTGGGCACCGACCAGTCGTCGTAGCGGGGGCGGTGCACCAGCAGCACTTCGATGCGGGAGGACTTCTCACGCCATGCCAGCACGCCGGCGGCGAGCACGGGTGGCGGGGTCCCGGGAGCGACGCGCACCTCTCAGCCCGCTTCCGGCAGGCGCATCTGGACGTCCCTGCCCGCCACGGTGAAGCCCCAGCGGCGGTACAGCTCCAGGGCGGCGGTGTTGTCGGCCTCGACGTAGAGCTCCACGCGCGCCGTGCCGTCGGCGCTGAGGCGGTGCAGGGCGGTGCCGATGAGGTGGCCGGCCACGCCGCGACCCTGTGCCCGGGGGGCGGTGCCCACGACGTACAGCTCGGCGACGCCGGAGCAGCCCGCCGTGCCTGACTGCTCGCCGCCTGCATCCGCGGGCTCGCGCTTGATCCAGACGAATCCCAGCAGCTCGCCCCCCTGGCGGGCCAGCAGCAGGTCCTCGGGATCGAACCAGGGCTCGGCGATGCGCCGGTCGAGGTCCTCGCGGGTGAGAGCGCCCTGCTCCGGGTGCTCGGCGAAGGCCTGCGCGTTCAGCTCCACCCAGGCCTCGGCGTCCCTCTCGGCCACGAAGGTGTCCAGCTGCAGACCGTCGATACGCGCCGCGGGCACGGCCGGGAGCGGTGCGGAGGGGCCCAGGTCCCGGCTCAGGGTGAGCAGGCGCCTGGTCGCACGCAGCCCTCGGCCCTCGAGGAACGCGAGCGCGGGCTCCAGTGCACCGTGCGCCCATACCCCTGCGTCGGGGCGCTCGGCCAGCACGGCCTGCAGCAGTGCGGTGCCGTGGCCCTGCCTGCGGGCCTCGGGGTGCACCATTCCCTGCACGGTCCCGTCGGGGAGGATCGAGGCGTAGCCCTGCGCGGTGGCCTCCCCGCTGCCGGGCGCCGCGGGGATCCGCAGGTGACGGGCGCCGGTACCGCTGAGTGCGAGCCGCGCGGCCTCGTCCAGGGCCGGGACGCCGTCGTGCGCGGTGGCGGCCTCCAGGAGCCTCCCGACGGAGTGCCGCTCATCCGAGGAGAGGGCGTCCGACGTGATCATGGGGGTCCTTCCGGGGGCGATGATGCCGCCGGTGCCGGCGGCCGCTCGTAGACTGACACTCTAGCGCCCGCCCGAACCCGTCGTCGGCCGTGGCCGAGACCCCGGATCCGAGAGCGAGGCCCGCCCCATGATCGCTCCCGAGCGCGCCCCGCTCGGTGCCGCCCTGGCGCTGCTGATGGCACTGGTCGCCCTCACCGGCCCCCTCTCTCCCACCCTGGTGGCGCTGACGGTCGCGCTGCTCGGGGTGCTGGTGGGGATCGCGTGGCCGGACCTGCTGGAGCTGCCTTCGGCGCCCGGCACGCGCCTGGTGGTGGCGGGCACCGGTGTGCTGGGCGCGCTGTTCTCCCTGGTCGTGGCGGAGCGCACCGGGGCCGTGGCCGCGGTGATCATGGTGTGCGCGGTCGGGGTCTTCGCCTCCTTCGTCCACCAGATGGTGCGTCGTGAGCGCACCCGACTGACCGATTCCCTCACCGGGACCGTCGCCGGGGTGATGCTCACGGGCCTGGGCAGCTGCTGGGTGCTGGCGCAGTCCGATGCCGTGGGCACAGGCCGCACCGGGCTGGTGGCCGCGATCGCCCTGGGCCTGGCGGTGACGCTCCTGGCCGGGGCCGCCCCCATGCCCTCGCTGCCCCGGCTGCTGCTGGCCGCACTGCTGGGCACGGCCGTGATCACCCTCCTCGCCGGGGTGCTGGCCGGGGTGGGCCCCGTTCCCGCTGCGGCGACAGGCCTGGTGACGACGGTGGGAGCCAGCGGTTCCCACCTGCTGCTGGGCTCCTCCCTGATGGCACGCAGACCATCGGCCTCCCTCGCTGTGGCGGGTGCCCCGGTCGCCACGGTGGGCGTGATGACGCTGCTGGCCGTGAACCTGCTGACCTGAGCCGTTAGACTCACCCTCATGTCCGCTCTCTCCCTGTTCTTCCTCGCCCTGGTGGTCCTCGTCGGCGTGGGCACGCTCGCCTTCGCCGTCCTGGTCCTCGCCCGCCTGTTCGGCCGCTGAGCGGCCGGAGGCAGCGCCGTGCCGATCTCCCTCGATCCTTCCCTGCCCTCCTCCCTGTACCCGCTGGCCTGGCTGGTGGGCACCTGGGAGGGCAGCGGTGCTCTGCATCGCCCGGGAGCCGACGCCGGTGACCTCCGCGTCGAGCAGCGCCTGGAATGCACCCCCACCGAGAACGGCACCCTTGCCTGGGTGTCCGCGATCCACACGGTCGATCAGGCCGCCCCGCTGCCGCCCACCAGCGTCTTCGCACGCGAGGACGCGCCGCCACCGCGCCAGGGAGGCACCGGTGAGCGCCGCCTGCTGATGCGCGAGCGCGGCGAGGTGATCGTGGGCGATCCCCTGCCCGGTCAGGATCTCCAGGCCGCTCGCGAGGCCGCGCCCGGCAGTCCGGCCGGGTTCGTCTCCTACGGCCTCACGGCCCGCTTCGAGCCCACCAGTGGCGAGGACGCCGCACCTGAGGCCGCATGGGCAGGAGAGGTGCGCGGCCCCCGCATCCAGTTGGCCCGCCGGGACGAGGGCACCTCCCGGGTGCTGGAGACTCGCATGGCCGGGTACGTGTCGGGGCGGCTGATGTGGCTGTGGGAGAGACGCGCAGGCGACACCGCGACCGGCGGCCACGTCGCCGAGGAGTCCGCCATGATCCCCTATCTGTCCCTGGAGCTCGACCGTGCCTGATCCCGTCGTCCCCGATCCTGTGCCCGGCACGTCGGCCGAGCCTGCCGCCGGGAGCACATCGGCAGTACGACCGCCGCTGCTGCGGCAGCGGGCCGTGCTCGGCGAGGGCCCGGATGCCGCCGTGCCCGCGCACTACGGGGCGCCCCTGCGCGAGCAGCGGAGGCTGCTGGATTCCCGCTCCGTGGTGGACCTGGGCCAGCTGGAGCTGCTCGAGGTGCGCGGCGCCGATGCCCGCAGCTGGCTCACCACCATCACCTCGCAGGACTTCACCGGGTCCTCGGTGGCTGCCGGTGCGAGCATGGCGGTGCTCTCCCCGCAGGGCCGCGTGGAGCATCTGGCCTCCGCGGTGCTCCTGGCCGAGGACTCCGTGCTGCTGATCCTGGACTCGGGCTGCCGCGCCGGGCTGCGCCGATACCTGGAGATGATGCGCTTCGCCGCGCGGGTCGAGCTGATCGACCGGGACGACCTGCGGGTCCTCGGTGCCGTGGCCCCGGCGCACGAGGTGCTGGCCGGGCATGCCACTGCACTGGAGCTGCCCGCACCGGTGGCGGTGTGGAGCGACGGCTGGCCGCAGGTGGCGCCGGGCGGTGTGGCCTACGGCCCGGACCCGGAGGACCCGGTCGGAGCAGTGCTCACAGTGGTGGACGCACAGGCCTTGCAGGCGCTGCCGTGGCGGGAGGAGCACCTGGCGGGCATGCTGGCCTGGGAGGCGCTGCGGATCGCCGATCACCGCGCACGTGCCGCGCGGGAGGTGGACGAGCGCACCATCCCCCACGAGCTGGACCTGCTGCGCACCACGGTGCACACCACCAAGGGCTGCTACCGAGGGCAGGAGACGGTCGCGAAGGTGCTGAACCTCGGCCAGCCTCCCCGGCGACTGGTGATGCTGCACCTGGACGGATCGCAGGACGTGCCGGTCGCCCCCGGCGGGCAGGTGCGCCTGGGCGGCGCCGACGGGAAGGTCGTGGGCACCGTGACCTCCGCCGCGATCCACGCGGACCTGGGTCCGATCGCACTGGCCGTGGTCAAGCGAGCCGTGCCCCTGGACGCTCCGCTGGCGGTGGCCGTGCCCGAGCCCGGGGCTGACGACGGTGAGGCCCGGGCCTGGCTGGACGCAGCCCAGGAGCCGATCGTGCTGCCCCGGGACCACGGGGAGCGCCCCGCCACTGCACGCCTCTGATCCCGTGACAGGCCCGTCGGCCGCGCCGTGGAACCGGCTTGCTGTGGGCGCCGCGCCCCCGCACCTGGGATGATGGCGGCATGAGCGGTGAGGGCGAGCAGCAGGACTGGACCAACAAGCGCCATGAGGTGATCGCGGCGCAGCAGCAGGCGCTGGAGGCGCAGCGGCAGAGCGAGCACGAGCGCGCCACGGCGATCATCCGCGAGGCCATCGGGGCCTTCCGGGCCGCCGGCATCGAGCCGGTCCCCCTGCAGGCGCGTCCCTTCACCGGCGCCGGCACCATCCGCACCTCGCTCACCGGCTGGTACCTCAAGCACGATCTCACCCTCGCCGTCGACGAGGAGGCCCGCTTCTACGTGCTGCGCGTACCGGGCGGCCTCATGTCCCGACTGCGCGGCGCCACTCCTGAACCGTCCCCCGCCCCGATGGTGGTGGGCCGCGGCGCGCGCGACGGGGAGACCTTCGAGATCCGTGAGCTGCTGCAGATGCGGCTGGCGGACCCGGTGCGCCCGTGAACGATCCGAGCGCCCACCGCATGACACGCGCAGAGCGGCTGCGCCAAGGCCTGACGGGGAGGGTGCGCGCCGGCTCCTCCCGGGGCCGGCAGGACGCCCTGTCCATCGGTCGCGCCGCCGTGGCGGCCGCCCTCGCCTACCTGCTCAGCCACCTGCTGTGGGGGCACGAGTACCCCTTCTTCTCCTCGATCGTAGCCTTCATCATCATCGGCTTCGGGACGGAGACGAAGATCCGCAAGGTGGTCGAGATGAGCGCCGGGGTGATGCTCGGCGTGCTGCTGGGCGAGCTGGCCCGCTCCACCATCGGCCCGGGCACCTGGCAGATCACAGTGGTGGTGTTCGGGGCCGGGCTGCTGGCCCGCCTGCTGGACTCCGGCAACCTGTTCGGCTTCCAGGTCACGATCCAGTCGCTGCTGGTGATGATCATGCCGATCACGCCCGGGATGACGCCGGGCGGGCGCGTCGTGGACGCTCTGACCGGTGTCACCGTGGCGATCCTGATCCATCTGCTGACCACCGGGGATCCCCGCTCCATCCAGCGCCGCGCCGCCACCGACTTCTTCCAGGAGCTCGAGGACACGATGGTGAACCTGGCCCTGGCCGCCCGCAGCGGGGACGTGAGCGTGGCGCAGGCGGCGCTGCGGTCGGTGCGGATCTCCTCGCAGTCCTTCACCGATGAGTGGAAGGTGGCGAACGAGGCGGCCAACGAGATGGCCACCTACTCCCCCACCGCCTACCGCCACGCCGCGGGGGTGGAGCGCCTCCAGCACCTGCTGATCGGATCGGACCGGGCCATGCGGAACCTGCGCGTGATCGCCCGGCGCGAGGTCGAGTTCCTGACCGCCGTCAACGGGGATGCGCACTCCACCCTGGCCGATGCGCTGCTGGCTGCCCGTGATGCCATCACCGAGCTGCGTGCGGCGGTGAGCCAGGACGACGTGGACTTCACCGCAGCCCGCCGCAGCCTGCGCCTGTTCGGTTCCTACCTCACCCCCGAGCTGCTGCTGAAGAACGATCAGGGGGTTCGACCGGGGCGGGCCGGGCACTTCGAGGGGGTGACGCTCGTGATCCAGCTGCGCTCCCTGGCGATCGACCTGCTGCAGGCCACCGGTCTGGAGGCGAAGGACGCCAAGCGCCTGCTGCCCAGCCTCCTGATTGCCGCCGACGGGGAGTCCATCGGCCCGCGTCCCCTGACCCGCGAGATGAAGGCCGTGGAGCCGCCGGCGACCACGGAGGCCCTGGAACTGCTGATCACCGACCGGTCCGACCCGGAGCGCCGACGGCCCTAACGGGAGGCTCCTCCTGCCCAGCCGGGCTGCCAGGGTGGATGCGGGCGATCCGACTATCCTGGCGCGATGATCGCTGCCATCCAGATGTGGATCTTCGCTGTGCTCGCCCTCGCCCTGCTGGCCCTGGAGGTCTGGGCGTTCGTCAACGCGATCCGCTTCCGGTCCGACGCCTACGTGGCCGCGGGCAAGCGCACCAAGGTGTTCTGGTGCGTGCTGACGGGGGTGGCGATGCTGCTGGGCTTCCTCTCCCTGCCATACCCGATCGGCCGGGGCGGCACCTCGATGCTGTTCATGATCATCGGCGTGGTGATCGCCGGGATCTTCCTGGCAGACGTGCTGCCGGCCCTGAAGTCCGTGATGCGCAGGGCGCAGGGCAACCGCTGGTGACCTCCGCCTGACCCGCCCCGTCGGGCCCGCCGCGCCAACACCCGCCCCGTCGGCCGCGCCGGCACCCGAACGTCAACAGCCCGCTGACGAGCCGGATCCGGGCTGGATCTGGTTCGCCAGCGGGCTGTTCGTCAGCTCGTCAGCGCTGCGTCGGCTCAGGACTGCTCGGCGCTCTCCGCGACGGCGCGCGCCGGGTCCAGCAGCCGGCGCATCCCCTCGGTGAAGGTCTGCGGGCCGGGCGTCACGTTCCCGGAGAGCAGGAGCAGCCCGGCGCCCTGATCCAGAGCCGCCAGCAGCATTCCGACCTGGCTCGCGGTCAGGTGCTCGCCCTCCACCCCGGCACCGGCGACGATCTGCTCGTAGCGGGCCAGGAGCGCGGCCAGACGCCGATGGAGCTCGGGCGCGAGCTCGTCGTCCCGTGCGGCGGCGGCGATGAACTCCAGCGTGGCCAGTGCGAAGCCCTGCGCGGCCTCCTGCGGCGCGCCCTCCCGGGCGACGGCGTCCTGGCCGGTGGAGGCCGGTCCTGACTGGCGATCGAACGGGTTCTGGAAGTCCGCGTCGGCCAGTTCCATGTTCTTGTCGAGGGTGGCGAGGAACAGATCGGACTTCGCGGCGAAGTTCGAGTACACGGCGCCCTTGGAGAAGCCCGCCTCCCGGGCGATCCGCTCGAGGGTCGCCGCGTGATACCCCTCGACCGAGAACACGGCCCGGGCGGCGAAGATCAGCGCTTCGCGGGTCTGCTTCTGCCGGTCCCGTCGCGACAGGGGGTCGGGGAGCTGCGTCATCCCTCGAGCATAGAGCGCCCACCCTTGACGTACCGCGAGTATCCACATACCGTCAGTTTCCAGAAACCAACGGTATGCAGATCCTCCTGAGGAGCTTCCATGACCCACGATGTCCTGCGCATCACCGACCTCACCCGCCGCTACGGCACGGTGCTCGCCAATGACTCCATCAGCCTGCGCGTGCGGGCCGGCGAGGTCGTGGGCCTGCTGGGCCACAACGGCGCCGGCAAGAGCACGCTCGTCTCACAGGTGGTGGGTCTGCTGAAGCCCGATGCCGGGCAGATCATGCTCGGCGGCACCGATGCCGTGCGCCATCCGGCCGCGGCGCGCCGGTACGCGGCGCTGCAGCCCCAGGCCCAGACCCCCATCGACGGCCTCACCCCGCGCGCGGCGATAGAGATCGCCGGGCGCCTGCGCGGCCTGTCGGCCCGGGATGCCCGGCGCGCCGCCGCAGACGTCGCCGAGGAGCTCGACATCGGCCCCTGGCTGGACCGGCGCGCACTGCCCGAGGGCGGGGGCCTCTCCGGCGGGATCCGCCGGCTCACCGGATTCGCCATGGCGATCGCGGCCCCGGTCCCGCTGCTGATCCTCGACGAGCCCACCAACGACATCGACGCCGCCCGGAGGCGACTGCTCTGGGACGCGCTGCGCCGGCGCGGAGACCAGGGCGCCGGCGCCCTGCTCGTGACCCACAACGTGACCGAGGCCGAGCGGATCGTCGATGAGCTGGTGGTCCTGGACCGCGGGCGCGTGGTCGCGGAGGGCTCCCCCGCCCGCCTGCGCGGCACCCAGGACAGCGACCTCCGGCTCGAGCTCCAGCTGGTGCCCGGCGCCGCGGACCCCTCCGAGCTCCCGTCGGCACCACCCGCGATCCAGCGGGTGCGCGCGGGCCGCCGCACGCTGCTGACCGTCGCGGCGGCCGATGCGGCGCGCAGCGTCGCCTGGGCCACCGACCAGCGGGAGAGCGGACTGCTCGAGGGATTCACCCTGGCCCCGGTCACGCTCGAGGACGCCTACCTGGCGCTGACGACCACCGCCGCAGCCGACGAGGACCACGATCCCGCCCCCGCCGAGCCCCATGAGGAGACCGTCCATGTCTGAGCACGCCGAGACCACCCTGCACGCTGCGCCGCGGGCGAGCACGCCCCTGGCCCCGGTCCGCACCGGCACCGTGACCGCGGTCCTCGCTCTGATGCGCTGGTCGCTCGCCTCGACCGGGGCGATGCTCCCGCTGATCGTGATCGTCCAGGCGATGCTCGCCGCCGGCATCATCCTCGGGTTCGGCCTCGTGATCGGGGACATCACACCGCAGGGTGCGCTGTTCCTGTCCACCGGAGCACCGACGATCCTGCTGCTGACCATCGGCCTGGTCATCGTCCCGCAGGGGGTCTCCCGAGCCCGGGCCAGCGGCGCCTTCGACTATCAGCGGGCGCTGCCGGTGGCACGGCCGCTGCTGATGATCGTGGACCTGGTGGTGTGGGCGCTGATCGCCCTGCCGGGGGTCGCGGTCGGGCTGCTCGTGGCGCGGCTGCGCTTCGACCTGACCTTCTCCTTCGACTGGCCGCTGCTGGTCTTCGCCTCGCTGCTGGTGACCACGATGGCCACCGCCGTCGGCTATGCGATCGCGGTGTCGATGCCGCCGATGCCGGCCCAGATGCTCAGCCAGGTGCTGGTGTTCTTCGTGCTGCTGTTCTCACCGATCACCTTCCCGGTCGAGCAGCTGCCGCAGTGGTTCCAGATGCTGCACGACGTCCTGCCGATCCGGCCGGCCGCAGATCTGCTGCGGGCCGGGATCGCAGCGGAGAGCTTCACCGCCGAGCTGCGAGACCTGCTGGTGCTGGCCGCGTGGACCGCGCTGGGGCTGGTGCTGACGGCACGGGCGCTGATGCGGCGACGCTGACAGCGGCGGCCGCCGTCCCCGGACGCCGAGCCGACGCCCCGCCCGCCGGGCCCCTCACGTCAACAGCCCGCTGCCGAACCAGATCCGAGCTGGATCTGGTTCATCAGCGGGCTGTTCGTCGGCGTGGCGTCGGCGGCGGGCCGACGATGCGCGATCAGGCGGAGTGAGTCCCGGCCGAGCGCAGGTTCTCGCAGGCCTCGACGACGCGGGCGGCCATGCCGGCCTCGGCCTTCTTGCCCCAGGCGCGCGGGTCGTAGGCCTTCTTGTTGCCCACCTCGCCGTCGACCTTGAGCACGCCGTCGTAGTTCTCGAACATGTGCGAGACCACGGGACGGGTGAAGGCGTACTGGGTGTCGGTGTCGATGTTCATCTTGATGACACCGTTGTCCACGGCCTCCTGGATCTCCTCCAGGGTGGAGCCGGAACCGCCGTGCATCACGAGGTCGAACGGCATCTCCTTGCCGTACTTCTCGCCGACGACCTTCTGGATGTCCAGCAGCACCGAGGGGCGCAGCTTCACATTGCCCGGCTTGTACACGCCGTGCACGTTGCCGAAGGTGAGGGCGGTCAGGTAGCGGCCGTTCTCGCCCAGGCCCAGCTTCTCGGCGGTCTTCAGGCCGTCCTCGGGGGTGGAGAACAGCTTGTCGTTGGAGACGTTGGCCTCCACGCCGTCCTCCTCGCCGCCGACCACACCGACCTCGATCTCGAGGATCTTCTTGGCCTCGACGGACTTGGCCAGCAGGCGCTCGGCGATCTCGAGGTTCTCGTCCACCGGGACGGCGGAGCCGTCCCACATGTGCGACTGGAACAGCGGGTCCATGCCCTTCTTGACCCGGTTCTCGAGGTCCCACTCGATCAGGGGCTCCACCCAGGTGGGCAGGACCTCCTTGGCGCAGTGGTCGGTGTGCAGCGCCACGTTGATCGGGTAGTTCTTGGCCACGGCGTGCACGAACTCGGCCAGGGCGATCGAGCCGGCCACGCGGTCCTTGACCGTGGAGCCGGAGAGGTACTCGGCACCGCCGAAGGAGACCTGGATGATGCCGTCGGAGTTGGCCTCCGTGAAGCCGCGCAGGGCGGCGATCGCGGTCTGCGAGCTCGACACGTTCACGGCGGGGTAGGCGAACTTGCCGGCCTTGGCGCGGTCGATCATCGCGCTGTACTGGTCGGGAGTGACAACTGCCATGGGGTATTTCTCCTTCAGGAAGAGACTGCTGGGACGACCTCGGGCGCAATGATGCGACACGGGATCGCTCGTCCTTGTTCATTGTTCCACAGTGGCCCCGGGCCGCCCCCGGGGAGGGTCCCGCGGGCTCCGGGAGTGGCCTGCGTCTCAGCCCCGCGGATCGGCCACTCACGGCCCCACGCCACACGCGCACACTCAGGGCGCACGCGCAACGCCGTACGGGCCGACGTCAGTCGAGCGCGGCGAAGTCCCGCTCCTCCTCGGCGCCCTCCGCGTTGTCCTGCACCACGAATCGGATCGGGTCGACTTTCGACCACACCGCGAACAGCGCAGCGAACACGATCATCGCGATACCGGCCCACAGGTTCGCGTTCACACCACCGGTCTTGGCTGCTTCCTCGGGACTGAACCCGAATAGGCCCGTGAGCAGGACGATCAGGCCGAACAGCCCGATCAGCGCCCCGATGAACGTACGGATGTCAAAGGCTCCCGCCGACTCGACATGCTTGCCGCTGCCGCCACCTTCGGAACCGGGTGCGTGCGAATCCTTGTTCTGCTTCTCAGTCATCGTCAGCTCCACTCAACGATCAGGCGAACACAATATTCAGGCCGATGACCAGGGCCAGCGCAATACCAGCCATCGGCACGGGGCGCCGCCAGAACGGCAGATCGGCCTCTTCAGCATCGACCAGATCGGTCTTCGGAGTCTCGGAGTACACCAGGCCCTTCAGCTCATGCGCAGGCTTGGGCTTGGTCACCATCGTCACCACCACTGAGACAAGGATGTCCACCACGAACGCCGTGGCTGCCGACACGAACGCGAGACCCTGGCCCGGCAGGTCGAACAGTCCGAAGAACGTCGACGCCGACCACAGCGCGATCGCGGACAGCGTGCCCGCCACCAGACCGGTCCACCCGGCCGTCGGCGTCATCCGACGCCAGAACATGCCCAGGATGAAGGTGGCGAACAGCGGAGCGTTGAAGAACCCGAACAGGGTCTGCAGGTAGTCCATCAGGTTCGAGAAGGCGGAGGCGATCAGGGCGGTGAAGATCGCGATCACGGACGCGAGGACCGTCGCCACGCGCCCGGCCTTCAGATAGTGGCCGTCCTCGGCGCCAGGCTTCACATACTGCTCGTACAGGTCATAGGTGACCACCGTGTTGAAGGCCGAGATGTTCGCCGCCATGCCGGCCATGAACGCTGCCAGCAGACCAGCGATCGCCACACCGAGCAGGCCGTTGGGCAGGACATCCCGCATCAGCAGCAGCAGCGCGTCGTTGTAGGTGACGCCGGTGGCCGCCGCAGTCGCCGCATCACCGGCCGCTTCGGCCTGCTTGAACTCCGTCATCTCACCGACGAGCACTGCCGAGATCATGCCCGGGATGATCACGATGAACGGGATGAGCATCTTCGGGAACGCACCGATGATCGGCGTCATCCGGGCGGCGGTGATCGACTTCGAGGCCATGGCGCGCTGCACCTCGACGAAGTTCGTCGTCCAATAGCCGAAGGACAGCACGAAGCCGAGCCCGAACACGATGCCGATCACAGACAGCAACGGGCTCGAGAAGCCCGAGAGTTGCTGACCGGGCCAGGTGTGCAGCTGCTCCGCCCCGAGCATGCCGTCGCCCGCCACGCGGTCCTTCAAGCCGGACCAGCCTCCCACGCGGTGCAGACCGATCAGAGTCAGCGGCAGCAGCGCCGCAACGATCACGAAGAACTGCAGCACCTCGTTGTAGATCGCCGCAGAGAGACCGCCGACGGTGATGTAGAACAGCACGAACGCCGCAGCCAGCACGAGCCCCACCCACATCGGCCAGCCCAGCAGCCGGTTCACGATCGTGGCCAGCAGGGACAGGTTCACGCCGGCGATCAGCAGCTGCGCAACGGCGAAGCTGATCGAGTTCACCAGGTGAGCGCCGGTCCCGAAGCGCATCCGCATGAATTCGGGCACTGAGCGCACTTTCGAGCCGTAGTAGAACGGCATCATCACCACGCCCAGGAACAGCATGGCGGGAACGGCACCGACCCAGAAGTAGTGCATGGTCGGGAAGCCGTACTGGGCGCCCGTGGCGGACATGCCCATGATCTCGACCGCGCCGAGGTTCGCGGAGACGAACGCCAGCCCCGTCACCCAGGCGGGCAGGGAGCGGCCGGAGAGGAAGAACTCGATCGAGTTGGAGACGCCGCGCTTGGCCCACCACCCGACGCCGAGGACGAACACGAAGTAGAGCGCGATGATCACGTAGTCGATCAGGTGCGCGTCGAGTCGCAATGGGGTCATGGCAGCTCCGTCATCCGGCACCGTCAGGTGCAGCCGGTCGTCTCGGCGGCGCTGCACGAACCGCCTCCCGCGATGGACAGCAGTCGGCGGCGACGCCACGTACGGGCAGCGAGATTACACCCGTCCACGCTTCGCCCGCGGGCCCTTCGGTCTGTCCGCTCGGTCTCAGTCGGCGTGAACCGCGTGCAGGGGCTCCGCCTCCTGCTCACAGTCCTCACAGGCCAGAACCATTTTTCTGCAGGTCGGCACCTCGCAGTTCACGTACCGCGGAGTCGGCTCGCCGCAGCGGATGCAGCGCCCCAGGGACTGGACCCCGTCAGCGAACTCGCGGTGCATCGTGCCGTCGAAGGTGTACAGCGACCCGTCCCACAGACCCTTGTCGCGGAACGCCTCCCCGTAGCGGACGATGCCGCCGCCCAGCTGGTAGACGTGCTGGAAGCCGCGGTTCTTCATCAGCACCGTCAGCACCTCGCAGCGGATGCCGCCGGTGCAGTAGGTGACCACTGTCTTGTCCTTGAGTTCGTCGTAGCGGCCGGACTCGAGCTCTGGCAGGAAGTCGCGGGTGGTGGTCACATCGGGCACGACGGCGCCCCGGAAGCGGCCGATGGCGGCCTCCATCGTGTTGCGGCCGTCGAAGAAGACGACGTCCTCGCCGCGGGCGGCCACCAGTTCATGCAGCTGCTGCGGGGTCAGATGCTCACCACCGCCGACCACCCCGTCCTGACCGACCTTGATCTCCTCGGGGCGGCCGAAGGTGACCAGCTCGGGACGGACCTTGACCAACAACCGCGGGAAATCCTCACCGGTGCCCTGAGACCACTTCACGTCGGCGCCCCGGAATGGCGCATACCCCTTCAGTGCCCGCACGTAGGTTTTGATCGCGCCGAGCTCTCCGCCGAGCGTCGCGTTGATGCCGTGCTCGGAGAGGATCACCCGGCCCCGCAGACCCAGCGACTGCGCGAGCGTGAACTGCCACAGCCGCACCGCCTCAGGATCCGCCAGGGGCGTGAAGACATAGAACAGGATGATGCGGTGCTGGGTCTGCGGGGACACCGTTCGATCCTAGTGAGAGCTCCCGCTCCCCCTCACGAACTGGATCGCCACCAGGACGCCGAGGGCCGCCAGCAACGCGCCCGCCGCCGCACCGAGCCGGTTGCCGTCCGGGACGGCGTGGACCACGACGGCGGTGCCGGTGAGCAGCATGAAACCGACCACGCAGAGGATGGCCGTGCCGTACGCGAGATGCCCCGCCCGTTCGTGGGGATGGGCCCGCCCCTCACCACTCTGCCCCGCCCACGACCAGGGCAGCGTCAGCGTGCGGATCTCCTCCTCGGTGGGATGCAGCCGGGCCTGCTTTGTCCACCGGTGCACCGCGGCCTCCGCGCCGGGGCGCCAGTGCACTCCCCGACGGGTCAGCTCCACCCCGAGCAGCCCATCGACGCCATGGGATGCGGGAACGGCCCGGCCCTGCTCCCAGCGCAGCAGTCGGAACGTCCCGTCCTCGCGGCGGGCCACGGTGAGCGCGCCGGAGCGTGCACGTATCCATGAGGCGACCGCCGGCACCACCACCACGAGGAGCATCGGCAGCGCCATCAGCGGGAGCACCCGTGTCCTCTCCAGCCCCAGCAGGATCAGGGGCGGCACGGCGACTGTGCCGAGCAGCCCCAGCAGGATCAGGGGCGGCACGGCGACTGTGCCGAGCAGCCCCAGCGCCACCAGTGCGCGGGCGAGAGGGAGGCGGCGCACCGCGAGCAGAGCGAGGAACGGGGTCGGCGGCGGGACGCTGACCGCGCCCAGCACGCCACTGAGACCGATGAGGGTCGGAACAACGGCGATCACGAGGAACACCGTGACCAGCGCCGCGCCCGGAAGCGGACCCATGCCCGCGAGAGGCGAGGTCCAAGCGGCGCCCTGCTCGATCCGCTCCTCGATGAGGATCCACAGCGCCAGCCACAGGACCGCGCCTATGAGGCACAGCCAGCTGTGCGACCGCCACCTCATGCGCGAGGCCAGGTGCTCCGAGGCGATCTCGAACGTCTCGTCGCTGGTCCCCGCCATCACACCGCCTGCTGCTCGCCTGGACGGGCGGCTTCCGGGCGGCGAGCGCCGTCGCGGGCAACGGAGCGGATACGGCGGGGCGTGGCCTCAGGAAGCATCCTTGGATTCTAGGCAGGTGCCCTCCCGTGGAGGGCGGACCGGTGGACGGAGGCGTTCCCGCGGGAACGCCGTTCGTCGCCGATCTGTCAGAACGATGCTGCGTCAGCCGGTGGGCGGAGCCGAGCCCGGAGAGCCGCTCAGGCCAGCGGTCCCCGCGGCACGTCCACGTGCTGCACCACCCAGGTGTGCATGGCGATCGCCGCGGCGGCGGCCACGTTGATGGAGCGGGTGGAGCCGAACTGGCTGATGCCCACCACCTGGTCCGCTGCTGCCAGCAGGTCCTCACTGAGACCCGGCCCTTCCTGGCCGAACACCAGCAGGCAGTCGCGCGGCAATGCGGTGTGCTCGATGGGCATCGCTCCCGGCACCAGGTCCATCGCCACGATGGACAGTCCTTGCGCACGGGCCCAGGCCGCCAGCGAGGCTGCATCGGGATGGTGCAGCTCGTGCTGGTAGCGGTCGGTGACCATCGCACCGCGGCGGTTCCAGCGCCGCCTGCCGACGATGTGGAAGGCGGCCACGTTGAAGGCGTTGGCGGTGCGCACCACCGAGCCGATGTTGGCGTCGTGCTCGAGGTTCTCGATCGCCACGTGCAGGGCGGTACGGGAGGTGTCGAGATGGGCAATGATCGCTTCACGCCGCCAGTAGCGGTAGCGGTCCAGCACGTTGCGGCGGTCGCCGTGCTCGAGCAGCTCGGGATCCAGGCGCGGGTCCTCGGGCCAGGGCTCGGGGTGGGGGCCGACGCCGACCTCGCGCTCCTGGGCGGGCTCAGCGTGCGTCATCGTCCCCCTTCTCGCGGCGCTCCTTCTTCTGCTCCTCGTCGGGATCGGGAAGACCCAGCTCCTTGCGGCGCTTCTCGCGGCGGATCAGCTTGATCAGGGTCCACACGAGGGCGATCGCGATGATCGCGTAGACGATCTTGGAGATCACATCGGTGTAGGGCTCGATCACGGTCCAGTTGCTGCCCAGGGTGTAGCCGAAGGTCACGAAGATGGTGTTCCAGATGGCGCTGCCCAGGGCGGTGAGCAAGGTGAATATCCAGAAGGGCATCTTGTACAGACCGGCGGGGATCGAGATCAGCGATCGCACCCCGGGCACCATGCGGCCGAAGAAGATGCCCTTCTGGCCGTGCTTGTCCATCCAGTCGACGGTCTTGTCGTAGTCGTCGACGTTCAGCAGCGGCAGGTGGATGAACGCCCAGCGCAGGCGCTCCGGCCCCAGCAGCCTTCCCAGGCCATACAGGAGCCACGCACCGGTGACCGAACCGATGATCGAGGCGATCAGCATGCCCGCGTAGGAGTTGTTCGGTCCTGCTGCGGTCACCCCGGCCAGCGGCAGGATCACCTCGGATGGGATCGGGGGGAAGACGTTCTCCAGGAAGATCAGCAGCGCCACCCCGAGAGAGCCGAAACGGTCGATCGTCTCCACGGCCCAGTCGACGATGTTCATGCAGCAGCTCCTCCGAGTTCGGGGCGCGAGGGCGGACTTCTCGCGCGTTCCCCCCGGCAGATGCACGAGCGGACTGGCCCATGGTAGGCGGCACCGCCTCGGATCGGGCTGTGGCACTGCCCGCATCCACCTCATCCGGTCATGCCCACCGGTGCTCGACCAGGCGTCAGGCGCCGGTGAACCGATACCCCCGGACGTGACGCTCGTCTACTCTGTGGCCATGACCTTCAATCCCAACGCGGAGATCCGCTCTGACAACGTCTCTCGCAGCAGCGGCGGCGGTTTCGGCGGCGGGTTCCGCCCCGGGCGCGGTGGCGGCGGCGTCGCCATCGGCGGCGGCGGTGGCTGCCTGCTGCTGGTCGTGATCCTGGTCTACATGCTGATGGGGGGCGACCCGGGGGCCCTGCTCGGCGGCAGCCAGCCGCAGCCGGGCCCTGTCGCCGAGGGCGGCACGCTCGAGGGATGCGACACCGGTCAGGACGCGAACGAGCGCGACGACTGCCTGGTGCAGGCCACCATCGAATCGGCCGATTCGCTGTGGTCCGAGCTCGCCCCCGCCTCGGGCATCGAGTTCGTCGAGCCCGGCGGGCAGGTGTTCACCGGCCAGGTGCAGACCGGCTGCGGCCCGGCCACCAGCGACGTGGGCCCCTTCTACTGCCCGGCCGACGCCAGCATCTACGTGGACGTCTCCTTCTTCGGCGAGCTCGAGTCCCGGTTCGGGGCCGACGGGGGCCAGCTGGCCAAGATCTACGTGGTGGCCCACGAGTACGGCCATCACATCCAGAACCTGCAGGGCTCCATGCAGCGGGCGAACCGGCAGGACACCGGACCGCAGTCCGATGCGGTGCGCCTGGAGCTGCAGGCTGACTGCTACGCCGGGGTGTGGGCGCACCATGCCGCCAACACCGTCGACGAGGACGGGGTGCGGATGCTGGAGCCGCTGACCCAGGAGGACATCGCCTCCGGTCTGTCGGCGGCCGCTGCGGTGGGCGACGACCACATCCAGGGGGAGGTCGCCGGTGGCGGCATCCACCCGGAGAGCTGGACCCACGGCTCCTCCGAGCAGCGTCAAGCCTGGTTCATCACGGGCTACGAGGAGGGCACCGTGGAGTCCTGCGACACCTTCGCCGTCCCGGAGGTCTGAGCGCCTCCCTCAGATCTCCAGCTCGGAGATGTCGTAGGCCGCCAGGTAGCGGTAACCGGCCTGCTCGACGGCCTGGCGCGAGGCGTCGGAGCGATGCACGATCACGGCGACCGCGGCGATGTCGGCCCCGGCCTCGCTGAGGGCCTCGCAGGCAGTGAGCACGCTGCCACCGGTGGTGGAGGTGTCCTCGACGGCGACCACGCGGCGGCCGGCGACGTCCGGTCCCTCGATGCGCCGCTGCAGGCCGTGGGCCTTGTTGGCCTTGCGCACCACGAAGGCGTCCAGCGGGTGCTCCGCCTGCGCTGCGGAGGCATGGAGGATCGAGGTGGCCACCGGGTCCGCTCCGAGGGTGAGGCCGCCCACCGCGTCGATGCCGGGCACCAGGCCCTCGCGCCGCAGCAGGTCCAGCATCACGCGGCCCACCAGGGGTGCGGCCTCGTGGTGCAGGGTGATGCGCCGCAGGTCCACGTAGTGGTCGGCCTGGGCGCCGGAGGACAGGGTGACCTGGCCGCGCACCACGGCGAGGTCACGGATCAACCGGCGCAGGCGCTCCCGGTCGGCGGTGAGAGCGGAGCTCTGGCCTGAGCTCTCGGGGCGGTCGGAGGTGGGGGTGGTGTCGGGCATGCGCCCCAGGGTACTGGCGCGCATGGCCCGGCGCGCGGTGTGCAGCGGGCAGGAGCCGACCGGAGCGGCACCGCAGCGAGGGCAGCTACTGCGGCGGGTCCTCGCGCTGCCAGGGGGCATGAAGGTTGCGGCGGGAGGCACGCCGTCGGGAGCGCACCACCGCGTTCTGCTGGAGCCGGTGGTACCAGTTCGGGGAGGTGAGTGCCCGCACCAGTGAGCGCGGTGCGATACGGGAGACCTCCCCTGCGGTCCGGTACTTCACCGAGGGGATGGACAGCACCGTGCCCCGGGCTGCGTCCTTCAGGGCCTGCTCCACCACGAACGGGGCCTTCAGCCAGGTGACCCGCGGCAGGCCCTCCATGTTCATGCAGGCCCGCTCGTGGAACTCGGTCTGCACGAACCCGGGCAGCAGCGCGGTGGCGCTGACCCCGGTGCCCTTCAGCTCCGCGGCCAGGGACTCGGTGAACACGGTGACCCAGCTCTTGGAGGCGGCGTACGGGCCGGCGGTGGTGTACCCGGCCAAGGAGCTGACGTTGATGATGGCGCCCCGGCGACGCTGCACCATGGAGCGCGCCGCCGCGTGGGACAGCACCAGCACCGCCCGCATCAGGGTGTCCATCTGCTTCTCGTGGTCCTCGACGCCGATCTCGAGGAACCCTCCCCGAAGCCCGTAGCCGGCGTTGTTGACCAGCAGGTCGACCGGGTCCACCGGGTCGGTCAGGCGCACGGCCACCCGGTCCAGCCGGGCGCGGTCGGAGAGATCGGCCGCGAGCACCTCGACCTCGACCGCGTGGACGTCGCGGATCTGCGCGGCGATGGTGCGCAGGCGGTCCTCGTTGCGCGCGACCAGCACCAGGTGGTGGCCGGTCCCGGCCAGCTGCCAGGCGAACTCCAGCCCCAGCCCTGAGGTGGATCCGGTGACGAGTGCGCGCGCCATGCCCAGATGGTAATCGCAGGTGGAGCCATCGTCAGGCCGCCACGGGCTCACGGCCCGTAGGATCGGGGCCATGCGCATCGCCACCTGGAACATCAACTCCCTGCGTGCCCGGATGGACCGTGTGCTCGCCTTCCTCGACCGCCATCAGGTCGACGTGCTGGCCCTGCAGGAGACCAAGGCCAAGCCCGCCCAGCTGGACCTCACCCAGCTGGTGGAGGCCGGCTACGAGGTCCACGCCCACGGCCTGAACCAGTGGAACGGGGTGGCGCTGGTCTCCCGCGTGGGCCTGGAGGACGTGCGCCCCGAGCTGCCGGCGGTGCCCGTATGGCCGGAGGACGAGACCGGCGTGGCCGAGGCGCGGGCCATCAGCGCTGTGGTGGGCGACGGTCTGCGGATCTGGTCGCTGTACGTGCCCAACGGCCGCGAGATCGACCACCCCCACTTCGCGTACAAGCTGCGCTGGCTGGACGCCCTGCGGGCCGAGGGCGCACGGGAGCTCGCCGAGGACCCGCAGGCACGCGTCGCGTTCGTCGGTGACTTCAACGTGGCGCCGCACGACGAGGACGTGTGGTCGATGGAGTTCTTCGAGGGCAAGACCCACGTGACCGAGCCGGAGCGGGCCGCCTTCCAGGCGCTGGTCGATGCGGGCTTCGCCGACGTGGTGCGCCCGGACAACCCCGGCCCCGGGGTGTACACCTACTGGGACTACCAGCAGCTGCGCTTCCCCAAGAAGGAGGGGATGCGCATCGACTTCGTGCTGGGCACCCCGGCCGTGCAGCAAGCGGTCACCGGGTCGTTCATCGATCGTGAGGAGCGCAAGGGCAAGGGCGCCTCCGATCACGCCCCGGTGGTGGTGGACCTGGAGTTCTGAGGCGCCGTCCCGGCGCCGGCGACGGGCGAGCGAGATCGGGCCCGGGAAGCGGACGGAGACCGGGCACGGGGCGCCGGGCCACGAGCCCAGGCACA
>NZ_JALXKT010000054.1:0-22250 GCF_025144775.1 Brachybacterium sp. p3-SID957
CAACCGCCTCCCACCGCGAGGACTCTCCTGGAACCGCCACAACGCGATACGAGGAATCGGCACGAGCCGCGAGGTCCGGATCGTGCGTCACCATGAGAACAGAGCTGCCCCACCGCTCGGGTATCGACAGCACGAGGTCACCGACCATGTCCCGGAACTCGGCATCGAGAGAACCGGTCGGCTCATCGGCGAGGACGAGCTGAGGCTTCGTGATGAGTGCCCTGGCCACGGCGACGCGCTGCCGCTCACCACCGGAAAGATCTCGTGTGAGGATCCCGGTGGCCTGCACGTCGAGATCACTCAGGAGCTGCGCTGCACTTTGACGGGCATCGTGGCGGCTCTGCCCCGCGAGCAGCGCCGCAACCTCGACGTTCTCCGACGGCTCGAGCTCATCGATGAGCTCACCGTGCTGGAAGACCATGGACACGGTGTGCCGGAGAAAATCTCGCCGCGCCGCCGAGCGCATTCTGATCACCGACTCGCCGTTGACAGTAATGTCCCCCGAGGACGGTGTCACCATGCCGAGGATCGCAGCGAGCAGAGAGGATTTTCCGCTTCCAGAACGGCCCTGCACGGCTGCCGACGCACCTGCTGGAAGCGTGAAATCAACACCGGAGAGGACTGTGCGTCGGCCGTAGGCGATGACGAGCTGATGAACCTCGAGCATGGGCGAAGAGACTTTCGTGAAGGAAGTACGTAGTGGGGAAGCGCCCGCCTCGGCCATGTGGCGCTGCCGAGGCGGGCGTGGCGAGAGTGGGGATCAGATGTACTGTCGCTTGGCGCAAGTATCAAGCTCGACGGGACGATCCAGGCACGCCCGGAAGGACGCTACCTTCTCCGAACCAGAGAGCTTTTGGGAGACGGTCTGGTTGTACGCCTTCGTCACCAGCTGGCGCTTGGCGCCAGTATTGAGCCAGAAGTCGCCGTAGACCCGATATCCATCTCCCTTGGTGTCCTTCACGGAGTAGGACGTGCGCGTGCTGGTTACATCGGCTCGGCCCGCACTATCAGCAAGGTAGGACGTGTAAGCACTCGCGGAGCTGAGCCCTCCGCCCAGCACGATGAGAGCTCCGGTCGCAGTAAGGATTGCCTTGGTCGTGAGGTTCTTCATCGAGGATCTCCTTCGGTGATGATGCGAGCCATCGTCGGCTCGCATCCACATCGTCACTGAGGCTCAGAGCCGCGGCATCATCTGGGCGAATGAACTACCGCCAGGCGGGGTCAGGGCGGGTCGATGAATCGGTACGCACGAGCCGTGACAAGCAGCTGTTGAAGGTTGCGTGCGTCGAGCTTCTGGCGGAGATGGCTGGTGTGCGTTTTCACGGTGTTGACGCTGATGACGAGGTGGGCGGCGATCTCCTCGTAGTTCCAGCCGCGGGCCAGCAGCTGCAGGGTCTGTAATTCCGCGGCGGTGAGGCGCGGCACCGGGTGATCTGTACCAGTGGAGGCATCGACCGCGTGCAGGAGCTCGGCCGTCTGCTCTCGCAGCGTTGCAGACGACGGTCCTGCCATGACGGAGAGCACGACGTCGACGAGCACATCAGCGGGGGCGTCCTTGGCCACAGCTCCGAGTGCTCCAGAGGCCAGGGCACGGCGCAGCGCCAGGCTCGGGCATGAGGTCGTGATGAGGATGATCTTGGCCTCGGCATCGTTGCGCATTATGCGCTCGGTGGCATCGATGCCGTTCATGCCGCGAGGCATGGAGACATCCATGAGGACGACGTCAGGCCGATGGGCCCGGAACAGCTCCACCGCAGCAGACCCTTCGTGCGCATGCGCGACGACCTCGATCTGACCGGAGGCCGTGATGGTCTGGGCCAGTGCGCGTGCGGTCCATGTGTCGTCGTCCACGATCAGGACCCGCACGACGTCCTTCTCTCCCGGGCGCGGATTCGCCGTCATAGGCACTCCTTGGCGTACCGCGCGGGGTCGAACAAGCGCCAGAACTGACACCGAATCTCGTGCCCATCGGGATGCTGAGCGATGGCCTCGGAATTGATATCTGGTCCGCGGGAGGGAACCTCGGTACGACCAGAGGGCACCCCGAACATGAAGAGCACGGAGCATAGAATGATGAGCAGCGTCCTTCCCATAGAAGCATTGGATCGGTTACGTAGTCGGAGCGCATCATCTGCACGGATGAGCTTCAGGATGATCGGGCTGGCACTTGAGGGGGAGCGTGACGCGCACGTGGACCCAATGACCCCGCTGAGCCATGGTGCAGGCGCCATCGAGACGTCGTGCGCGATGCTCGATCGACCACGGTGCCGCAGGAAGATCGTCGCGGGGCGATGCTGGATTCGAGGTGGCGAGGATCAGCTCCCGGCCATGTGCCCCGGACGTGGTCGAGACTTCCAGGGTGGCCCGATCGGGCGACCCGGAGTGTTTGAGAATGTTCGTCATCAGCTCGAAGAGGATCAGCTGAACCTCCTCGGCGAAGCTGGCCGATACAGGCATGTCTGCGATGCTCACGGTACTGTGGATGGTGTACCCAGCAGCCTCCGTGCTGGAGCGGATCGTGAGCACCGTGCGCTCGATCTCCCGCAGCAGATCGACAGGGCTCGCTGACGACCGGGCGCCGTGGATCCGCGCAAGGAGCCGCCGGAGACCCAGTTGCGCCCGCGAGTTCACCAGAGCCAGCTCACCCAGGATCTGGCGATCCACGGTGGACTGAGGGGAGCCGGCAAGAACGGTGATGATCGCCTTCTGGGTCATCAGGGCGTTTGAGACGGTGTCGTGCGTGTCAGCAGCGTGTTGGAGCCGAATCCGCTCCAGCTGACGCTCTGCCTCGACGGCAGAGTCTGTTGCGTGGGCGACAGCGCGATTGAGATGGGTCTGGAGAAGCAAAGCTCCTCCCGCGAGGGCTATAGCGAATAGCCAGATTGCCCAGTCAACCAAGACGGGCGGATCCGTGGTGGGGTCCGGCCACGAGAAGGTCTGGATCATCGTGGCGAGGCCAAGCCCTGCTGTAGCACCGGTCAGGACGCTCCACCGCTGATGCACCATCGCTACCGCCCCTGAAACGATCAGCGGCAGGAAGAAGTTTCCCAGTGATGCCGGGAACAGAAGGATCTCTCCCAGGAATCCCACCGTGGAGGCCAGCGCAACTGCGCCAGGGAACCATGCCCCGAGCAGAGTGAGTACCGCGCTGGCAACCACCGTCGCCGCGTACAGCGGGCCGGGCTGATTGAAGTTTGTGGGCAACAGGCTTAGCACCATGAGGAACAGCGCGATGCCACGCACAGGGCCGTCGATCAGACGTGGCCCGAACACACGGCGTCGCCAGCGCATCGCCCGGGAGTCCTCCAACTCGCCGGGAAGCTCGAGCGTTCCGATGAACGTCATGACCTGATCATGCCGCACAGCGGAAGAACGGGGCGACTCTGCAGCGTCCCGCACACCGCGGGGTGGACGGGACACCTGACGAGCGTTGAGGGCTCAGGACCCTGGGGAATCAGCCCTCGGCCGACACGGCCTCCTCATCGGCCGTCTCATCGTGCCGAGTCTCCACGTCGTCCATCTTGGACTGCACCCAGGGGGCGATCGCGAACATGCCCAGGGAGACGAGCAGCGTCACGCCACCGAGGACCGCGTAGTACACGCCGTCGGAGAAACCGGACATGAGCTGGATG
The DNA here is from genome assembly GCF_025144775.1 of Brachybacterium sp. p3-SID957. Classification (NCBI taxonomy): domain Bacteria; kingdom Bacillati; phylum Actinomycetota; class Actinomycetes; order Micrococcales; family Dermabacteraceae; genus Brachybacterium; species Brachybacterium sp. p3-SID957. The sequence continues at coordinate 3,633 of NZ_JALXKT010000054.1, forward strand.
ACCACGGAGGTGAGCCCCATGCCGACGGCCGGGGCGAGGTACCACAGCGTCATCGTCTGGGAGGCGAAGTGGCGCGGAGCGAGCTTGGTGGTAACCGACAGGCCCACCGGGTTCATAAGCAGCTCAGCGACGGTCTGCACGACGAACACGGCGATGAGGAACCAGAACGGGGCCAGCGCCGCACCGCCCGGGAAGGCGCTGAACCCGTAGCCCATCATGAGCGCCGAGATACCGATGATCACCAGCGAGATCGCGAACTTCTGCGCCGTGGAGGGGAAGCGCCCCTGCCGCTTCAGGAACAGCCAGCCCAGGATCGGGGCGAGGATCAGCACGAAGGTGGGGTTGAAGGACTGGTACGTCTCGGGGGTGAGCTCGAACAGGCCCAGCACCGAACGGTCCGTGTGCTCCAGCGCGACGGTGGCCATCTTTCCGGCGGCCTGCTCGAAGATCAGCACGAACAGGACGTTGCCCACCCACAGCGGGGCGAAGGCGCCCAGGTGCACCCGCTCCTCGGGCGTGACCTTGGGACTCTTCACCATGGTCACGAAGTAGACGCCGGCGGTGCCGAGGGCGAACAGGAACAGCGCCCAGGCGATCGCGCTGGTGAGCTCCCCCAGCAGCAGCTGGAACAGGACCACCAGCACCGTGGCGACCACGGCGATGACCACCGCGAGGCCCAGCAGCTTCTTCCCCTCCCCTGGCTTGAGCGGGTTCGGGACGGTGTACGCGAAGGTGGAGAGCTTCTTGCGGCCGTACCAGAAGGAGATGAGGGCCAGCGCCATGCCGATCGCGGCGGCGATGAAGCCGATGTGATGGAGCCGCCGACCAGGGTGGACATCCACGGGCCCAGGATGCGGTCGGCGAAAATGCCGCCAGGGATGGTCATGAGCAGCACGGCCGCGCCGTAGGCGGAGACGACCGCCTGTCCGGCGGTGGTGGAGAGCCCCAGGCCGCCGTTGGCGACGGTGTCCACGAGGAAGTACAGCAGGATCGCGCGCATGCCGAACCAGCTGAAGCGCTCCCACATCTCCACCTGCAGCATCCACGGCAGACCGCCGGGGTGGCCGATGAAGGAGCGGTCCTCGGCCGAGGGGCCGTGGCGCAGGGTGTCGGGGGCGAAGCGCATGCGCGGTGCCGTGGTGCCATCGGGCCCAAGGGCGGTGGCTCCGGTGCCGCCCGGACCCTGGCGAGAAGGCGGCTCGGTGTTGCGTGGAGGTCGGGACTCAGTCATGGGGAGAGGATCCTTCCAGACACATAGGGGCCTCCGGCGGTCCCAGTGCATCCGCGGGAGGCGTGCGGAGCTGCTCTGCTCCGGCGCATACAGGGTCCCGGTTCTCATCGGCGACGCTCACCTCGAAGGTCCCGAAATCACCATGGTGTCTCGCATCCCGGACTCATCGTATTAGCAGCGTTGCTCGCGCCGACGGCGGGCCGCGCAGTGCGCTGGGAACTGTGCGGTGGGTGCTTCGCGGTGGGCACTACAGACCGGCGCACGGCGGCCCCGTTATCGACGACGGCGCCCCGCCCACCGCTGGGGTGGACGGGGCGCCGTGAGAGGAACCGAGGAGTCTCAGGACTCGTCGGTGTCCTCCAGGAGGTTGCGGGTGCGGTTCACGTCGACCGGGATGCCCGGGCCCATGGTGGTGGACACGGTGATCTTGGTGATGTAGCGGCCCTTGGAGGAGGCCGGCTTCAGACGCAGGATCTCCTCGAGCGCCGCGACGTAGTTCTGCACCAGCTGCTCATCGGTGAAGGAGACCTTGCCGATGATGTAGTGCAGGTTCGCCGCGCGGTCGGTGCGGAACTCGATCTTGCCGCCCTTGATGTCGGACACGGCCTTGGCGGTGTCCATGGTGACGGTGCCGGTCTTGGGGTTCGGCATCAGGCCACGGGGGCCCAGCACGCGGCCCAGACGGCCGACCTTGCCCATCAGGTTCGGAGTGGCCACGGCCGCGTCGAAGTCGGTCCAGCCGCCGGCGACCTTCTCGATCAGCTCGTCGTCGCCCACCTCGTCGGCGCCGGCCTCACGGGCGGCGTCGGCCTGGGGGCCGGTGGCGAACACGATCACGCGGGCCGTCTTGCCGGTGCCGTTGGGCAGGTTGACGGTGCCGCGCACCATCTGGTCGGCCTTGCGCGGGTCCACGCCCAGGCGCATCGCGACCTCGACCGAGGCGTCGAACTTCGACGGGCTGGTCTTCTGGGCCAGACGCACGGCGTCCAGCGGCGAGTAGAGGCGGCCGTCCTCGATCTTGGCGGCGCCGTCCTTGTAAGCCTTGCTGCGGAATGCCATGTCGTCAGTCCTCCACCGTGATGCCCATGGAACGAGCGGTGCCGGCGACGATCTTCGCCGCGGCCTCGATGTCGTTCGCGTTCAGATCAGGCATCTTGGTCTCCGCGATCTCGCGGACCTGAGCCTGGGTGATCTTGCCGACCTTGTCGGTGTGCGGCGTCGCGGAGCCCTTCTGCAGGCCCGCTGCCTTCTTGATCAGCTCGGCGGCCGGAGGGGTCTTGGTGATGAAGGTGAACGAGCGGTCCTCGTACACCGTGATCTCGACCGGCACGATGTTGCCGCGCATGTCGGCGGTGCGATCGTTGTAGGCCTTGACGAACTCCATCATGTTCACGCCGGCAGCGCCGAGCGCGGGACCCACGGGCGGCGCAGGGGTGGCCTGGCCGGCCTGGATCTGGAGCTTGATGACGCTCGCGATCTTCTTCTTGGGAGCCATTGCTCTTCCTTACTGTGTCGTGGTCCGGGCGGAGCTCATCAGGCGCTCCTCCCACAATCGGCCCTGGGCCATTTCACCGGGAACCGGGGTTCCGGCGCGGCGAGGGCCGGGTGCGACGCTACGGGAGCGCCGCGCGGACGTCGAGGGGGATCGGGAGTGATCTTCGTCGACGTCCGAGGTCTCAGATCTTCGCGACCTGGTCGAAGCCCAGCTCGACCGGGGTCTCGCGACCGAAGATCGACACCAGGACCTGCAGCTTCTGCGCCTCGGTGTGGATCTCGGAGATGGTGGCGGGCATGGTCTCGAAGGGGCCGTCCATCACGGTGACCGACTCGCCCACCTCGAACGCCGGCATCTTCTGTGCGGCGGCGGCCTTGGTGGCCGAGCCGCTGCGCTTCTTCTCGGGCAGGCCCACGGACGGTGCCAGCAGCGAGTAGATCTCGTCGAAGGTCAGCGGCGTGGGATCGGTCGCGTTGCCCACGAAACCGGTGACGCCGGGGGTGTCGCGCACCACTCGCCACGACTCGTCGGTCAGCTCCATGCGCACCAATACGTAGCCGGGCACGCGCACGCGTCGCACGACCTTCTTCTGGCCGCCCTTGACCTCGGTGGCGTCCTCCATCGGGACCTCGACCTGGAAGATGTACTCCTCCATGTCCTGGGTCTCGATACGGGTGGTGAGCTGGGTCTTCACCCGGTTCTCGTGACCGGAGTAGGAGTGGATCACGTACCACTCGCCCAGGGCGGAGCGCAGCTGGCGCTTGAGGGCGACCAGCGGGTCCTCCTCCTCGGGCTCCCCGGCGGCGCGCTCCTCCGCCGTGGCAGCATCATCGGCCTGCTCGGCGATCTCCTCACCCGCATCGGCGACGGCATCCGCCTCGGCCTCGGCATCGCCGGCATCCGTGGCATCCAGCGCGTCCTCGGCGTCGGCGCTCACTCCGAGGCCCTCGCCGTCGGGGTCCACGGAGTCGAAGGTGCCCAGGGCGTCATCGGCAGCCTCGGTCTGCACGGCAACATCGACCTGCTCCTCGGCAGAGGCGTTCTGCGTCTCGGGGGACGAGGAGAACGACAGGGTGTCGTCGACGTCGTCGTAGGAGTCCTCACGGGATGCGTTCGGGTCGCTCACCATCGTGAACCTGCCTTCCTGGCGGCTGTGGATCGGATCGGGCCTGGTCGCGGACCCGGCCGGGTCTCGACGCGAGCTCAGAGCCCTTGGTCCGGGACCACGAACGCGATCCGGGACAGCCAGCTGGAGACGAAGTCGAGACCGAAGATGTACAGGATCATCGCGATGACGAACGCGAGGACCGTGATCGCGTAGACGATCAGCTCCTTGCGGGTCGGGACGACGACCTTCTTGAGCTCTGCGATGACCTGGCGGATGAACAGACCGATGGCCAGGAACGGGTTGCTGGACCCGTTTCCCCGACCGTCGCCGCGCGCGGGCGCCGACGGTGCGTGCTGGCTGGAGTTCACGTGTGGACTGTCCGATCTCGTCGAGGTCATCCGCATCCGGCCGGGCGGGCCCGGACGGACGGGCAGGGTAGACAGGGCTCGAACCTGCAACCTGCGGTTTTGGAGACCGCTGCGCTACCAATTGCGCCACTACCCTTCGCGGGGAAGGATCCCCGCGCGGCCCGGGGGCACGCCGCGGCAGCACGGTGGGGTGCTGTGACGCGCCGTAGCGGTTCGGGCCAGCGATCAGCATACAAGCCTCACGGACCCGGTGCGAATCGACCCGGGGCAGATCACATGGGCCGGACTTCCTGACGAACCCGGCCCGCCTCTGCCACGATGGGGGCGTGACCACCGACGACGATCGCAGCCTCGCCGCCTCCTTCCCTGCAGCCGACCGCGCCCGCATCTCACGGCGCATCAGCTCCATCGCCCCGTCCGCCACCCTCGCCGTGGACGCCACCGCGAAGGCCCTCAAGGCCGCCGGTCGTCCCGTGATCGGCTTCGGCGCCGGTGAGCCGGACTTCCCCACCCCCGCGCACATCGTGGACGCGGCACGGGATGCGGTGGGCGACCCCGCCAATCACCGCTACTCCCCCACCGCCGGCCTGCCCGCCCTGCGCCAGGCCGTGGCGGACAGCGCCACCGGGATGGACGGCCTCACGGTGGAGCCGGGCCAGGTGCTGATCACCAACGGCGGCAAGCAGGCCGTGTACCAGGCCTTCGCGACCCTGCTGGATCCGGGCGACGAAGTGCTGCTGCCGGCCCCCTACTGGACCACCTACCCCGAGGCGATCCGCCTGGCCGGGGGCCGCGAGGTCACGGTGCTCGCGGGCGCCGACCAGGGGTACCTGCCCAGCCTCGCCCAGCTGGAGGCCTCCCGCACCGACGCCACCCGGGCCATCCTGCTGTGCTCCCCCTCGAACCCCACCGGTGCGGTGATGAGCGCCGATCAGCTGCGGGAGATCGGGCAGTGGGCGCTCGAGCACGGGCTGTGGGTGATCAGCGACGAGATCTACCAGCACCTCACCTACGACGACACCCCCTTCACCTCGGTGCTGTCCGTCGTCCCCGAGCTGGCCGACTCCACGCTGGTGCTGGGCGGGGTCGCCAAGACCTACGCGATGACCGGCTGGCGGGTGGGATGGATGATCGGCCCCGAGGACGTGATCGCGGCGGCCGGCAACCTGCAGTCCCACCTCACCTCCAACGTCAACAACATCGCCCAGCGCGCCGCGATCGCCGCTCTGAATGGCCCGATGGAGCCCATCGACCAGATGCGCGAGGCCTTCGACCGTCGGCGCCGGCTCATGGTCGAGAAGCTCTGCCAGGTGCCCGGCTTCACGGTCCCCACCCCCACCGGGGCGTTCTATGCCTTCCCGGACGTGCACGGCGCCCTGGGGAAGGAGATCCGCGGCACGCACGTGGAGACCTCGACCGAGCTGGCCGCGGTCATCCTGCAGGAGGCAGAGGTGGCCGCGGTGCCGGGAGAGGCCTTCGGCGCGCCCGGCCACCTGCGGTTCTCCTACGCCCTCAGCGACGAGGACCTGGCCGAGGGCATCGACCGGGTGATCGCCCTGCTCGGATCGTGAGCACCGGCTCCGCAGTGAGCACCGGGACGGGCCGGGACCTCGCGGCGCTCCCCAAGGCCCACCTGCACCTGCACTTCACCGGCTCGATGCGCCCGCAGACCCTGTGGGACCTGGCGGCGGAACGGCGGATCCGCCTGCCGCGCTCCCTGACCGATGACGCGGCCCTGCAGGTGGAGCCCACGCATCGCGGCTGGTTCCGCTTCCAGCGGCAGTACGACGCGGCGCGCGCGGTGGTGGACTCCGAGGGGGCGATGCGGCGCCTGATCCGGGAGGCCGCCGAGGACGACGCCGCCGAGGGCTCCGGGCGGCTCGAGCTGCAGGTGGATCCCACCAGCTACGCGCCGCACGTGGGCGGACTGACCCCGGCCATCGAGATCGTGCTGGACGAGGCCCGCCTCACCGAGGACACCACGGGCGTGAGCATCGGCATCATCATCGCCGCCTCCCGCACCCGTCACCCGCTGGATGCCCGCACCCTGGCGCGGCTCGCCGCGCGCCACGCCGAGCGGGAGCCGGGCCGGGTGGTCGGCTTCGGGCTCTCCAACGACGAGCGCCGCGGGGACACCCGTGACTTCGCCCCCGCCTTCCGGATCGCGAGGGAGGCGGGCCTGCTGTCGGTCCCGCACGGCGGTGAGCTGCTGGGCCCGGACCACGTGCGCGAGGTGGTGGACAGCCTGGCGCCCGACCGTCTGGGCCACGGCGTGCGGGCGGCCCAGGATCCCCGCCTGCTGGAGCAGATCGTGGAGCGAGGCATCGGGCTGGAGGTGTGCCCGGCCTCGAACGCGTCCCTGGGGGTGTTCCGGGAGGCCACCGACGTGCCGCTGCGCACCCTGGTCGATGCGGGCGCCCTGATCGCTCTGAGCGCGGACGACCCGCTGCTGTTCAACTCGCGTCTGCTGGACCAGTACGAGACCGCCCGGGCCATCGGCATGGACGACGGGGAGCTGGCCCACCTGGCCGCGTCCTCGATCCGGCTGTCCAGCGCACCCGAGCAGGTGCGCGCCCGCCTGCTGGGCGGGGTCGAGGAGTGGCTGCGCACCCCCGCCCCGCCGGCGGGCTGAGGGCGCGCCCGCCCGCGTGTCAGCGGTCCTGGCCGGCGCCCTCACTGGGCAGGGCCAGGAAGAACACCGGCTCACCCAGCGACTTCTCGCGGAAGGCGTGGGCGATGGCACCGGCCACGGCCTCGGCCTGCTCCGCCTCCACCAGGGCGATCGTGGAGCCGCCGAAGCCGCCCCCGGTCATGCGGGCGCCGTGGGCCCCCGCGGCACGGGCCGCGTCCACGGCGACGTCGAGCGCCGGCACGGTGACCTCGTAGTCATCGCGCAGGGAGTCATGGGAGGCGTTCAGCAGGCCGCCGAGCTCCGCCAGGTGGTCTCGCACGCTGCCGGAGGACAGCAGCCCGTCGAACTCCTCGACGCGCCGGATCTCGGTGATCACGTGCCGGGCGCGACGGCGCACAGTGTCGTCCTCGATGCGGCCCAGTGCCTCCTCGAGCTGCTCGAAGCGGACCTCGCGCAGGGTGGGCACACCGATCAGCTCGGCGGCGCGCTCGCTGTCGGCGCGCCGGGCCACGTACTCGCCGTCGACGTGCGAGTGCTCGGCGCGGGTGTCGGTGATCAGCAGCGCCAGGCCCTGGGAGGCCAGGTCCCACGGCACGGGGCGGGTGGAGAAGTCGCGGCAGTCCAGGAACAGGGCGTGCCCGGCGCGGGAGAGCACCGAGGCGGACTGGTCCAGGCCTCCCGTGGAGGCACCGGCGAACTCGGTCTCCGCGGTGATCGCGGCCTTGACCCGCTCGAGGGGTGTGGTTCCCAGGCTCAGCAGGGACTCGATGGCCTCGGCGGTGGCGCACTCCAGTGCCGCGGAGCTGGACAGTCCCGAACCCAGCGGCACGTGGCCGTCGATCAGCACGTCCATGCCCTGCGTGGCGGAGCCGGAGATGAACGAGCGCAGCGCCCACAGGACTCCGGCCACGTAGGCGGGCCATCCCTCGACCACACCGGGGGTGAGCTCCCCCGCGTCGATGTCGAGTTCCACGTCGCTCTGGAGGGACCGCAGGCGCACACGGTCGGTGGGGGTGCGTGCGGCGGCTGCGAAGCACCGGTGGGAGATGGCCATAGGCAGGCACAGGCCGTCCTGGTAGTCCACGTGCTCGCCGATGATGTTGACACGGCCAGGGGCGGACCATACGCCGTCGGGGCTGTACCCGAAGGACTGCGCGAACGCCTCCTCCACTCGCTGTGCGGCCCGGGCGCGGTCCGGTGCGGTCGACAGCAGCCCCTGGGGCTGCGCATCCGCGTCCGGTCCGGGTGCCGAACCCGGGGCGGTGGTGCTCTCGTGGCCGGCAGGTGTGGTCATCAGAATCCTTCCGTGACGGACGCCGTCCCGGTCGGATCCGAGGTCCCCGGGATGTTCTCTTCAGCGGTTGGAGAGTCTATAAGGCACCGGGCCCATGGTCAGGGACGCGCGTCAGGGACGAACGGCGAGGCATGCCACCGAGGGGGACTCGATCGGCTCCCCCACTGTGCTCAGGCGCTCGCCCTCCACGCGCAGCACGTCGATGCGGTCGGCCTCCTGCGCCGCTACCAGCACCAGGTCGCCCAGCTGCGTGAAGTGGCGGGGGTGGGCCCCCACCTCGATCTCGGCGACCAGCCGGGGGCGCATGGCCACCAGGGACAGCAGGGAGATCGTGTCCGGGCCGCGGTTGGCGACCAGCAGGTGCCCCTCATCGGCGGTGAGCTCGAGGTGGGACAGCGCATTGGTGCCCTCATGCCCGCTGGCCTGCACCGTGGTGCGCACCGTCCAGCGGTACTGGGCACCGCGCACCGGGCGGGGCAGGTTCGGGTCGCTGTCGCCCTCCTGCCTCACGGCGGTGGCGACCGTTCCGTTGAGCTCGCAGGAGATGTGCAGCAGCTCGGACTCGTGGTCGGCCACCAGGTGGCGCGGCCCGCTGCCCCGGCGCAGGGGGATCTCGCCGGCCAGGTCGATCTGGCCGGTGGTGTCCTGCGCGTAGAGGAACACGCGGTCCAGCCCCAGATCCGGGACGGCCAGCAGCTCGGTGCCGGGCATCTGGACCACTTGGTGGGGGTGCGGGTCCAGGCCGTCGGCGTGGTGGCGGTGGCTGTCGAAGTCGACCAGCTCCACGGGTACGCCCTGCTCGTCGAGGGTGACCGTCTCGACCGAGCCGGAGCCGTAGTCGGCGATCACCAGGGTGCGGGCGCGGTGGCCGTAGGCCAGGTGGCACGCCCCCTCCCCCTGCAGGGGGAGGTCGGCGACCAGCTCGGCGGTGGTGCCGTCCTCGCTCACGCGCAGCGCCACCAGGCGGCTGGGCGAGGTCTCCAGCACGGCGTACAGCAGGGTGCCGTCACGGCTCCACAGCAGGAAGGTGGGATTCTCGAGCTCGACGGAGGCCAGGCGCTCGACGCCGCAAGCGGCCTGTCCCTGCCCCGGTGTCAGCCGCATCAGCTCTATTCCATTGCCGCGGCCGGTGCCGCTGCGGGAGTACGCGCCGGTGGCGAGGATCGCGGGGCTGCTCATCAGGTCTCCTTGTGATCGGAGCGCCGCACCGGGGAGCTCTCGAGTTCCTCGAGGAGGCTGGGCGACAGCGCTGTCATCTCACCGGTCATCGTAGACGGCTCGAGATGCGCCGCCCGGCCCTTTCGTCTTGATCGCCGCAGACCCAGTGACATACGTCGCCTGCGCAGCGTGGTGAACGGGGAGGAGATGATCGGGGTGTAGGGGATGCGGCCGTGCGGCAGTCGTGCGATCAGCCGGGCGAGCGCCAGCTGGCCCAGGATCGCGCCGGCGGCGATGGCCACCGCCACCTCGGCGGCGCCGAACAGCTCCACCGCGCCCTCGGCGACGTCGCTGCCCAGCCCCAGCAGGCCCCGGAAGATGCGGCTGCCGGGGACCAGGGGGATCACACCTGCCATCACGATGGCCAGGGCGGGGGCCCGCAGCCGGTCGCCGATCACCACGGAGACCGCGCCCACCAGGAACGCGGTGATGGCCACGGCGTACACCCGGTCCAGCACCAGCCCCGACAGCACGTGGGAGGTGACCGCCGAGCCGACGGCCACCACGGCCGTCCAGGCGAGGATGCGGGCGGGCACCTGGGTGCCCACTCCGTAGCCCAGGCCCATCCCGGCACCGGAGACCACCAGCACCAGCACGGAGATCAGCGAGACCGGCATGGAGGCGCTCACCGAGATGTCGGCCCCCAGCCGATCGGCCAGCAGCAGTCCCCCGCGGACCCCGGCCACCACGCCGACGGTGAGCATGAGGGTCTCCAGGATCCGCCCGGAGGCGGTGATGTACCAGCCCGTGACAGCATCCTGCATCGCGCCGAAGGAGGTCAGTCCCGCCAGCTGCACGATGATGCAGGCCACCACCACGATCGAGGAGTTAACGGTGGGGTCGATCATGTCCACCACCACCGCGGTGAGCACACCGACCAGTCCCCCCAGGGCCTGGGAGTAGAACTGCGGGATGCGCCACCGGGTCAGGTACTCCCCGGACAGGATCAGGATCCCGGCCGCGAGGGTCGCGGCGGTGGCGACCAGGGGCTTGGCACCCAGGCTCAGGGCAGCGGCACCGCCCATCATCGCGAAGCCGGCGGTGACCAGTCCCAGGCGGTAGGCGGCCTTCTGGCGCGGGATCTCCTCGGCCAGGCGCCGGGCTTCGTCCAGGTCGAGGTCACCGGCGATGTAGCGGTGGGTGATGTCCTCGAAGGCGGCCAGGCGCGAGAAGTCCTGCACCCTCGCGCTCGCCGAGCGCACCCGAGTGAAGGGCGCGGAGAGCTGATCGGGAAGATAGGAGATGGTCACCTCGTCGAAGGTGACCTGGACCGAGACGTTGCGCAGGCCCGAGGAGCTGGTGACCCGCAGGACGGTCGCGGTGACCTCGGAGGCGGCAGCACCGTTGGAGAGCAGGCCCTCACCGATCCTCATCGCGAGGTCGAACACGGCGTGCAGGCGCGCGGTATCGGTGGGCACGATCCTGATCGTGTCACACTGTCTCGCGTGTTCTCCAACGCACCGGACCCCCGCTCCCGACCGACTCCGTCACAGGCGCTGCAGGCCCTGATCGACGGCAACCTCCGCTTCGCCGAGGGCCGCCCGCGCCGCCCCCACCAGGACGATGCGCATCGTCGGGCCCTGACCGACGGTCAGCACCCGCACGCCGTGGTGCTGGCCTGCTCGGACTCGCGGGTGAGCGTGGAGATCCTGCTGGACCAGGGGTTCGGCGACTTGTTCGTGGTGCGGACGGCGGGACACGTGCTGGACCGCTCGGTGGTGGCATCGGTGGAGTTCGCGGTGGCGCAGCTGGGGGTCTCCGTGGCCCTGGTGCTGGGGCACGAGTCCTGCGGCGCCGTGGCCGCGGCCCAGCGCTACCTGGCCGACGGGCACGACCTGCCCGGCTCCATGCCCGCCCTGGTGGAGGGCGTGCGCGACCACCTCGATCCCGAGGATCCCTCCCATGACGCGGTGGCCCGGCACGTGCGCGGCACGATCACCGAACTGACGGCCGGCTCCGCCCTGGTGCGCGAGGCCCAGCACTCCGGACTGCTGTCCGTGGTGGGCGGGGTGTACGGCCTGGGTGACGGACGCATGGTCCTGGTCCAGGACTGACGACTCTCAGGTCCCCTGGGGCTGAGGCGCTCCCGTGGATCAGAGGTTCGGTGAGGTCGAGAGCACGGCGAGCCCCGCCGCGATGACCAGCATCACGGCGGCGTCCACGGCGCGTGAGCGCACGGCGAGCGCCCCGACGGCGGCGGTGGGCAGCACCAGTCGCACCACGGCCAGCACGGCCAACAGTGCCGCGAGCAGCATCCCGGCCAGCGGCACCGCACCCAGCGCACCGACCACCAGGATCACCGCCAGCGCGAGCAGTGCCACGGTGAGCACGGCCTGGCGTCGGAGCGCCGCGCGCACCGTGAACGGCGAGGGGTCGGAGATCACCGGCCCATCGTACGGTGCCGCCGATCCGGCTCGGGAGGCCCCGGCGCGGGATACGCTGAGCGGGGCCGGCAGCGCCGTCGGCCCCGGACCGTCGGCACGCCCCGGCGGCCCCTCCCCGCCGGCCCCGTCGACGCGGCCGCACGCATCCATCCCCCGGAGGACTCCCCCGATGACCAGTTCCGCCACTCGCCGCGAGCACGACCTGCTGGGCGACCGCGACGTGCCTGCCGATGCCTACTACGGGATCCAGACCCTGCGCGCCCAGGAGAACTTCCACATCACCGGGGTGCCGGTGAGCCACTTCCCCAAGCTGATCATCGCGCTGGCGCAGGTCAAGCGGGCAGCGGCTCGCGCGAACCGGCAGCTGGGAGCCCTGGACGAGCGCCGGGCCGAGGCGATCGAGCAGGCCTGCGCGGAGATCGTGGACGGTGCCCTGCACGAGCACTTCGTGGTGGACATGATCCAGGGCGGCGCCGGCACCAGCACCAACATGAACGCCAACGAGGTGATCGCCAACCGCGCGCTGGAGATCCTGGGCCTGGAGCGGGGCGACTACGAGCAGCTGCATCCCAACAACCATGTGAACCTGGGCCAGTCCACCAACGACGTGTACCCCACGGCGGTGCGCCTGGCGATGCTGCTGTCGTTCCCGGCACTCGCCGAGGCGATGGACCAGCTGATCGGGACCCTGCGAGAGAAGGGCGAGGAGTTCTCCGAGGTCCTGAAGATGGGCCGCACCCAGATGCAGGACGCGGTGCCGATGACCGTGGGCCAGGAGTTCCACGGCTGGGCCACCACCATCGCGGAGGACGTCGAGCGCCTGACCCGCACCTCGCGACTGTTCCGGGAGGTCAACCTGGGGGCCACCGCGATCGGCACCGGCATCACCTCGGATCCTCGCTACGCGGAGCTGGCCACGCGCGAGCTCGCCGAGCTCACGGGGATCCCGTTCTCCGTCTCCGCGGATCTGGTGGAGGCCACCAGTGACACGGGCGCGTTCGTCACCTTCTCCGGTGTGCTCAAGCGCATCGCGGTGAAGATCTCCAAGATCTGCAACGATCTGCGACTGCTCTCCTCCGGGCCCCGTGCGGGCTTCGCCGAGCTGCGACTGCCTGCCGTCCAGCCCGGCAGCTCGATCATGCCGGGCAAGGTCAATCCGGTCATCCCCGAGGTGGTCAACCAGGTGGCCTTCGAGGTGATCGGCAACGACATGACCGTCACCTTCGCCGCTGAGGGCGGCCAGCTGCAGCTGAACCCCTTCGAGCCGGTGATCTGCTTCAACATCCTGGAGTCCACGCGGATCATGACGCGGGCGATGACCGCCCTGGCCGAGCGCTGCATCGCCGGTATCGAGGTGAACCGCGAGGTGGTGGACGGGTACGTGCGCCACTCGATCGGTGTGATCACCGCGCTGGTACCGGTGATCGGGTACGCCGCCGCCACCGAGGTGGCCAGTGATGCGCTCGCCACCGGGCGCCCCGTGGCGGAGCTGGTGCTGGAGAGGGGCCTGCTGGACGAGCGTCGGCTCCAGGGCCTGCTCTCCCCCGCCTCGATGACCCGCCCGGTACGGCCCACGGCCACCGGCACGATCCCGACACTGGCAGCGGAGCAGGAGTTCGGCACCGCCGAGGACGACGACGAGACCCGCCAGGGTTGAGAGCCGCCTCCACCCGCAGACTGATACTCGCTCTCGATGCCTCGACCTTCGAGGGATGCGCGCTCGCCCACCACAGCAGTATGTTCGAGCTCGCAACAAGGACGGGCCGCAGCGGCCCATGCGATCACGGCGGGGGCGAGATGGACTCGGGAGCTCGAATCTCAACGGCGACGGAGCACGAGGGGGCGCGGCACGGCGGAGTGGGGCACTCTCGCCGGGTGGTGCTGCGTTCCTCGGTGGCCGGTGCGTGCGCACTCGGGGTGTGCACCGTGCTCAGCGCATGCACGGATGGTCGCTCGGACCAGGGCCCAGGCCCCGGTGCCGGGCCGACCGGCGGGGGCAATTCGAAGGCCGCCCGCGCATCGACGCCACCCACTCCCCAGCAACTGGCACGGTCCCTGGTGAGCGGTCTGGAGGACTGCTCCTCCCTGGTGCACGACCTCAGACCGGTGGATCTCTCCGGGGCTCTGGACGTGTCGGCGGTCTATCCGCGTCCGGGCGGGGCACGAGGATTGTCGGAGGCGCTGGACATGACCGTCTCCAAGCTCCTGCGCGAGTCCCGGATGCGCGAGGGAGGGCAGGGGACTGCTGCACCCAGTATCAGCGGCCGGGTGATCGCCTCGGCCGCCCCCATGCTGGGAGTGCTCCTGGACGTGGTCGATGCGGACGGTCCCTGCGCAAGCGTGGTCTGGTACCACGCTGAGGGGGACCGCGCGGTCACCTCCCCCGCTCTGATCCGGCCCGAGAACTGGGGCGAGCTGGTGGAGCAAGTGCGGCAGGGGGCACGCTCCCTGCCCGGGGCGGATGCGGAGGGCATGGTCGCGCAGCTGCAGGAACAGCCGCGCCCCTGGGGGAACGGGCCCGCGATCATCCCCGCCGCCGACGGCACAATCCGACTGCTGTTCCCGGCAGCACCGTTCACGGAGGGCCACGGAGAGGCTCTCGTAGAGATCGCAGCAGGGCCCAGTTCCGCACTGCTGTCCGAGCTGGGCGAGCAGATCCGCGACGCCATCGCCCATCCGGCCGAGTTCGACCCCGGCCAGGTCACCGTGCCGGACCCGGACCAGCGTCGTGGCGAGGAATCCTACGATGACGATGAACCGGTGCTGACGGCACACCCGGCACGCGAATCGACAGGGCCGGGGCCTCGGACCCAGCTGGCTCCCCTGGCCGAGCCCGGCACGCCGCCGTCGGCCGTCACCGCCCCGGACGCCCGCAGGCTCCGTGCCGTCGCTCTGACCTTCGACGACGGCCCCAGCCCGGAGCTGAACGCGACACTGCGATCCCACCTGGCCAGCCACGGCGCCGCCGCGACGTTCTTCTTCATCGGGCAGTCGGCCACGGCAGCTCCGGCCCCCGCCGCAGCCACCGCGGCCGACGGACACGAGATCGGTGGTCACTCCTGGTCCCATCCGGACCTGTCGCACGTGTCACCGCAGCGACTGGAGCGGGAGATCGACCGCACCACCCAGGTGATCGCCGAGGTCACCGGCAGAACTCCCAGCCATATGCGGCCCCCGTACGGCGCCGAGAACGCCAGGGTGGACCGGCAGGCGGGGGTCCATCAGCAGAGCCTGCAGCTGTGGAGCGTGGACAGCCTGGACTGGAAGCACCGCGACGTGGACCGCAACCTCCAGGAGATCACCTCGCAGTGCACGCGTGGCGCGATCGTGCTGATGCACGAGATCCACAAGGCGTCCGTGGCAACGGTGCCGCCGCTGCTCGACTGGTTCTGCGAGCACGACTACACTCTGCTGACCTGCTGTGAGCTGGGGCAGAACCAGATGCACGCAGGCAAGAGCTACCACCGCGGACCCATCCACCGGGAGGCATGAGACGCCTCAGGGCAGGACCGCCCTCGCAGGGACCGACTACTCGTCGGCCTCCTCCTGCTTGCCGCGCATCACGAGCTTCGGATCGGGCTCACCGACCACGTCGTGGTCCTTGCCCTCGTACTCGAACTGGGACAGGAAGTAGCGCATCGCATTGAGCCGTGCGCGCTTCTTGTCGTTGGAGCGGATGATGGTCCAGGGCGCGTACTTCTTGTCCGTGCGGCGGAACATCTCCAGCTTGGCCTCGGTGTACGCGTCCCAGCGGTCCAGGGACTCCAGGTCCATCGGGGACAGCTTCCAGCGGCGCACCGGGTCCAGCTGGCGGATCGCGAAGCGGGTGCGCTGCTCCTTCTGGGACACGGAGAACCAGAACTTGGTGACGTGGATGCCGGAGTCCACCAGCATCCGCTCGAAGTGCGGGACCTGGTTCATGAAGGTCTCGTACTGCTCCGGTGAGGCGAAGCCCATCACCCGCTCCACGCCGGCGCGGTTGTACCAGGAGCGGTCGAACAGCACCATCTCCCCGGAGGTGGGCAGGTGCTGGATGTAGCGCTGGAAGTACCACTGGCCGCGCTCGCGGTCGCTGGGCTTGTTCAGCGCGACCACGCGCGCGGTGCGGGGGTTGAGGTGCTCGGTGAAGCGCTTGATGGTGCCGCCCTTGCCGGCCGCATCGCGCCCCTCGAAGATGATGATCGACTTCTGGTCGTTGTCCTCGAGCCAGTACTGGTACTTCAGCAGCTCCACCTGCAGGCGGTACTTCTCCAGCTCGTACTCGTCGCGGTCCATGCGCGTCTCGTACGGGTACCCCTCCTGCCAGGTGTACACCGGGTTGCCCTGCGGGTCGATCAGGTCCGGGTCCGGGGTGTGGCCGTCGGTGACGGAGTAGCCCTCGTCCCGCAGGTGCTCGATGTACTCGCGCAGACTCTGGTTGTCGGGGATCTTCACCGTTGCTCTCCTTCGATCACTCGCCTGGGTTACCACTCACTCTATTGCCCCGGTCCGACAGCTTTCCGTGACCCCTGCGTCCGCGAGGCGCGAGCCGAGTGCCGAGTGCCGTCGGGCTCAGTGAGCGAAATGGCGAGTGCCGGTGAGGTAGAGGGTCACCCCTGCCTCGCGGCAGGCCGCGATCACCTCGTCGTCGCGGATGGAGCCGCCGGGCTGGACGATCGCGGTCACGCCCGCGTCGATGAGGATCTGGGCACCGTCGGCGAAGGGGAAGAAGGCGTCCGAGGCGGCGACGGCTCCGCGTGCCCGCTCCGGTGCCTGCTCGCCCTCGGCATGCTCGCCGAGGGTGTTGGCGCGGGCCACGGCCAGCCGGCAGGAGTCCAGGCGGTTGACCTGGCCCATGCCGATGCCGACGGCTGCACCGTCCTTGGCCAGCAGGATCGCGTTGGACTTGGGCGCCCGCACGGCCCGCCAGGCGAAGGCGAGGTCGGCGAGGGTGTCCTGGTCGGCGGCCTCCCCGGCGGCCAGGGTCCAGGTGGCAGGGTCGTCCCCTCCGGCCGTGAGGGCATCGACGTCCTGCACCAGGGTGCCGCCCCAGATGGTGCGGATCTCCACCCCGCCGCGGGGCCGGTCGGCGACCTGCAGGATCCGCAGGTTCTTCTTGCTGCGCAGCAGCTCGAGGGCCTCAGCCTCGTAGCCGGGCGCCAGGATCACCTCGGTGAACACCGGCTTGACCTGCTGAGCCATCGCCAGGGTGACCATGCGGTTGGCGGCGATCACCCCGCCGTAGGCGGAGACCGGGTCGGTGCCGTGGGCGCGGGCGTGGGCGGCGGCGATGTCCTCGCCCTCGCGCGCGACGGCGATGCCGCAGGGGTTGTTGTGCTTCATCACCACCACGCAGGGCTGGTCGTGGTCGTAGGCAGCACGCAGCGCGGCGTCGGCGTCGACGTAGTTGTTGTAGCTCATGGCCTTGCCGCCGAGCTGCTCAGCGCCGGCGAGACCGGGATCCTCCTCGTCGACCACGGCGAGGCGGGCGCGCTGGTGGGGGTTCTCGCCGTACCGCAGGGTGGTGGCGAAGCCCATGGTGACAGCGTCCTCATCGCTCATGTCCAGCAGGTAGGTGTCGCTGACCTCCTCCGCCTCGTCCTGCTCGGCGCCGTCGGCGTCCTGGGCGTCGTCCCCGTCCAGGGCGCCCATCATCCAGGCGGCGATCGCCTCGTCGTACCCGGCAGTGACCTGGAAGGCAGCCGCGGCCAGCTCCTGCCGCTCCCCCAGAGTGAAGCCACCGGCCCCCGCTGCACGGGCGGCCTCGGCGTAGTCCTCGGGCTCGACCACGACGGCCACCGAGGCGAAGTTCTTGGCGGCGCCGCGCACCATGGTGGGGCCGCCCACGTCGATCTTCTCGATGATCTCCTGGAAGCTGCCGCCGGCCGCGACCGTCTCCGCGAAGGGGTAGAGGTTCACCACCACCAGGTCGAAGGGGGCGATGTCGTGGTCGGCCAGCTGGGAGACGTGGTCCTCCAGGCGCTGGTCGGCGAGGATCCCGCCGTGGATGCGGGGGTGCAGGGTCTTGACACGGCCATCGAGCATCTCGGGGAACCCGGTGATCTGCTCGACGTCGGTGACCTCGATCCCGGCCTCGCGGACGGTGGCCGCGGTGGAGCCGGTGGAGACGATCTCGCAGCCGGCGTCGGCGAGCGCTCGGGCCAGCTCGACGATGCCGCTCTTGTCGTAGACGGACAGCAGGGCGCGGCGGAAGGGGCGGCGGTCGGAAGTGGTCACGCGATGGGCTCCTGTTCGGTTCGGTTCGCGGCGGTCAGTCGGCGCACCACGTCCACCAGCAGCGGCTGCTCGGCCTGCTTGATGCGCTCGTGGAGGGTGGCCTCGGTGTCGTCCTCGCGCACCTCGACGGCGACCTGGGCGAGGATACGACCGGTGTCCACACCGGCATCGACCTCGATCACGGTGGCGCCGGTGACCTTCACCCCGTGCGCGAGGGCGTCGCGCACGCCGTGGGCTCCGGGGAAGGAGGGCAGCAGGGCGGGGTGGGTGTTGATGATGCGCCCGGGATGGGCCTCCAGCAGCGGTGCTCCCAGCAGCTTCATGAACCCGGCCAGCACCACCAGGCGCGGGGAGAAGCCGGCGACGGCCTCAGCGAGCGCGCGATCCCACGCGGCGCGGTCGGCGTGGTCGGCCAGGCGCACCACGGCGGTGGGCACGCCCGCAGCGCGCGCGTGGGCGAGGCCCGCGGCCTCCTTGTCGGCGATCACACCGACGATCTCGTAGGGGCAGTCCGGGTGCGCACCGGCCTCCAGCAGGGCGGCGAGAGTGGATCCGGTGCCGGAGATGAGGACGACGACGGGAGTGCGGGACACGGTGCCAGGGTAGTGCAGGGGCGTGTGCGCGCCGTTGTCGGTCCGAGAGTCGGCGCCGGCCCGGGGGGGGGGGCCCGGG
>NZ_JALXKT010000055.1:0-21674 GCF_025144775.1 Brachybacterium sp. p3-SID957
GGGTGGCGACCCAGGCGCGAGCGCCGGGACGCCGAAGGGATCAGTTGCCGACGCGGAAGCGGACGAAACCGGTGACGGTGCCGCCGGCCTCCTCGACGATCTTGCCGACGGTCTGCTTCGGGTCCTTCGCGAAGCCCTGCTCCAGCAGCACGTTCTCCTTGAAGAAGCCGTTGAGGCGTCCCTCGACGATCTTGGGCAGCGCCTGCTCGGGCTTGCCCTCGTTCTTCGCGGTCTCCTCGGCGATGCGGCGCTCGTTCTCGACGACGTCGGCGGGGACGTCCTCGCGGGAGAGGTACTGCGGCGAGTAGGCGGCGATGTGCATGGCGATGTCGCGCGCCACCTCGGCACCGGCCTTGTCGGTGGCCACCAGCACGCCGACCTGCGGGGGCAGGTCCTTGTTGGTGCGGTGCATGTAGGAGGAGACGACCTCGCCGGTGACGCGGCCGATGCGGCGCACCAGGATCTTCTCGCCCATGGTGGCGCCGGCGTTGGTGAGCGCCTCGCCGAAGGGGGTGCTGGCGAGCTCCTCGGGCTCAGTGGCACCGGACTCGACGGCCGCTGCCACGGCCTCGTCGCCCAGGGCCACGAACTTGTCGTTCTTGGCGACGAAGTCGGTCTCGGAGTTGAGCTCGACCAGGGTGCCGGTCTGACCGCCCTCGCTGTCGCGCACGTCGACGGCGATCAGGCCCTCGGACGCGGTGCGGCCCTCGCGCTTGGCGATGCCCTTGAGACCCTTGACTCGGATCAGCTCGACCGCCTTGGCGGTGTCGCCGTTCGCCTCGTCCAGCGCCTTCTTCACGTCGAGCATGCCCGCGCCGGTGGACTCGCGGATCGCCTTGATGTCGGCTGCCGTGTAGTTGGCCATGTTCCTCTTCCTTGTGGGAGATGCTTTGCGGGGTCGGGGCGGGTGCAGCCCCGAGGGGTGGCCCGGGCAGCGATGCCGCCCGGGCCCCGTGATCACTCGGCCGCGGGGGCCTCAACGGACTCGGTCTTCTCGGTCTCGGCCGCCTCCTGCGCGGTGACGGCGTCCTCGGCGGCCTCGGTCGGCTCGCCGGAACCAGCGGACTCGCCGGAATCAGCGGCGACGGACTGCTCGGCCGGGGCGTCCTGCTGCTGGACCTCCGACTGGGCCAGGAGCTCGCGCTCCCACTCCGCCAGCGGCTCGGCGTCGACGGCGGAGACGTTCTTCTCGCCACCGGTGCTCTTGGCGTGGCGCTCCTGCAGGCCGGCGGCCACGGCGTCGGCGACCACCCGGGTCAGCAGGGTGACGGAGCGGATCGCGTCGTCATTGCCGGGGATCGGGTAGGTGACCTCGTCGGGATCGCAGTTGGTGTCCAGGATCGCGACGACGGGGATGTTCAGCTTCTGCGCCTCGTCGACGGCGAGGTGCTCCTTGTTGGTGTCCACGACCCACACCGCGCTGGGGGCGCGGGACATGTCGCGGATGCCGCCGAGGGTGCGCTCGAGCTTCTCCTTCTCGCGGCGCATCATCAGCAGCTCCTTCTTGGTGCGGCCGGAGGAGGCCACATCGTCGAAGTCGATCTGCTCGAGCTCCTTGAGGCGGTTCACGCGCGCGGAGACCGTCTGCAGGTTGGTGAGCATGCCGCCCAGCCAGCGCTGGTTCACGTAGGGCATGCCCACGCGGGTGGCCTGCTCCTGGATCGACTCCTGGGCCTGCTTCTTGGTGCCGACGAACAGCACGGTGCCGCCGTGGGCGACGGTCTGCTTGACGAACTCGTAGGCCTTGTCGATGTAGGTCAGCGTCTGCATCAGGTCGACGATGTAGATGCCGTTGCGCTCGGTGAAGATGTGACGGCGCATCTTGGGGTTCCAGCGACGGGTCTGGTGCCCGAAGTGGACGCCGCTCTCCAGGAGCTGGCGCATGGTGACGACTGCCATGATGGTGTCCTTTTCCTCGGCCCTGGGCTCGCACGGCGCACCCGGGTGGGGCGTCCACGGTCATCGCGCAGGACCTGCATTCTCGGTTCTTCCCCCGCAGCCGGACGGCTCGGGGCCTGGTGCCCGGGTTGCCGACCGCCACCTGCTCCCGCACGGGTGCGGGCCCGGGAGGACCGATGGTCGACGAGCCCTGGTGGGCACGCGAAGTCATCCGGACGGACCGGATGCTGGCGTCAGTCTAGCCGACGCCCCCGCCCTCTCCGGCGCGGGATGCGTCACGCCGGCGGTCCTGCTCGTCCGTCCCGCGCCCGGTCCGGGACAGCCGCGACCGCGAAGGCGGCCCCGCGTGAGGTTCCTCCCCATTGGGGGTCATCCACCGCCAGGGCCGGAGGATGTCGGCGGGCTCGGGCGGTCCGGCACGGTGGGGGCATGAGTGAACCTCCCGCTCCGACCGTCGGGCGCCGGTCCAGTGACCCCGGTGCGGCGCTGCTGGCCGTGGTGGCACTGGTGCTGTGGGTGATGGTGCTCGGGGCGTCCCCGGTGGCCGCCGAACCCGCCGCGAGCCGATGGCAGTGGCCCATCGCGCCGCCGCATCAGGTGCTGCGCGGCTTCGAGCAGCCTGAGCACCGCTATGCGGCCGGGCACCGCGGGGTGGACCTCATGGTGCACGGCGGTGTGGGTGCCCCGGTGCGAGCAGTGGAGGACGGCACGGTCCGCTTCGCCGGTGACGTCGCAGGGCGTGGCGTGGTCTCCGTGATGCATGCCGACGGTCTGATCTCCACCTACGAGCCCGTCACGGCGAAGGTCCGAGCCGGGCAGTCGGTGGCGGTCGGCGATCTGCTCGGGGATCTCGCCCCTGCCGGTACGGGAGGTCCGCACTGCCCGGAGGGCCCGTGCCTGCACCTGGGCGCTCGACGGGGAGAGGACTACCTGGATCCGCTGCTGCTGCTCGGAGCGCGCGGTCCCAGTGTGCTGCTGCCGTGGGGCGGGGCGGAGCAGGCTGAGGCCAGCCGCACCCGGCCGGTCTCCTCCCCCAAGGGGTCACGGGCGAGCAGCGCCCCGGCGGCCGCTGCCAGCGGGGCTCCGCGGCATGGCCTGCGGCGCGCGCTCCTGGACTGACGACAGCTGGGCACTGGATGTGCGGCGGGGTGGTCAGGCGCGGGGGTGCGCCTGCTCGACGGTGCCGCGCAGCCGCTCGGAGCTCACGTGGGTGTAGATCTGCGTGGTGGCCAGCGATGAGTGCCCAAGGAAGTCCTGGACCGTGCGCAGATCCGCGCCGCCCTCCACCAGGTGCGTAGCGGCGCTGTGCCGCAGGGCATGAGGGCTGAGATGCCGTGGGATGCCGGAGGCGGCAGTGCGCTTGTCCAGCAGTGTGCGCACGGCTCTGTCGCCCAGCCTGCCGCCGCGCACGCCGAGGAACAGCGCGTCGCGTGCCGCTGAGGACGGATCGCGGCCGGCCGCCGCGAGGACGGGGCGGCCCTCGGACTCCCAGCGCCGGATGGCATCCAGTGCCGGTGCACCGACGGGGACGATGCGCTCCTTGTCGCCCTTGCCCCTGACCCGCACCGTGCCCTGCACGTGGTCGATGCCGGTGGAGTCCAGGGCGACCAGCTCGGAGACCCGCAGCCCGGAGGAGTACAGCAGTTCGAGCACGGCGGCGTCGCGCAGGTCGACGGCACGAGCGGTCCGGTCCTGATCGGGCTCGTCCCTTGCAGGGGCGGTTCCCGGGTCATGCTGGATGGCATCCAGCAGCTGGGAGGTCTGTGCGGCGGAGAGGACGGTGGGCAGGTGCCTGCCCCGCTTGGGTGCCCGCAGGCGACCGCCGACATCATGGGGGATGCGCTCGGTGGCGGCGAGCCACGTGGTGAAGGTGCGCGCTGCAGCCGCGGAGCGCGCCAGGGTGCTGGCGGCGGCTCCCGTCCCCGCGCGAGCGGCCAGCCAGGACCGCAGGGCGTTCACGTCGAGGCCCGCCACGTCGATGCGCTCGACGTGGCGCAGGTGGTGGAGCAGGTCCGAGGCTTCGCGGCGGTAGGCACGCACGGTGTGGGCGGAACGCCCCCGCTCCAGCCGCAGATGCTCGGCGAAGGCGTGGAGCAGCTCTCCGTCACCCGGGTGCTCCTGGTCCTGTCGCGGCCGGCTCGTCATCCCCCTAGTCTCGCCCCACCCGCGGCGCAGGGCGAGTCAGGAGCACTCTTGGGCGCGGCGCTCACCGGGTGCGCCGATCCTGGCGCGACCGGCGAGCGCGGTCGTCCCGGACCACGACCATGCCCAGCAGCTCGAGCCTGGCCAGGGCGGAGCGCGCCTCCTCCTCCCCGATCCCGACCTCCCGGGCGATCACCGCCGTCAAGGCGCTGGAGCGCGGCGGCACCGCATCCAGCACTCGGCGGTCCGCAGGGGCGAGCAGATCGAGCTCGTCCTGCTGGGCGTAGCTGCTGTCACCAGCAGGCGGGCCGCCGGGCAGGAGGTCCAGCACCTCGGAGTGCTCAGTGATGAGCACAGCTCCGTTGTCCCGGATCAGCCGGTGGCAGCCAGCACTGGCGGCGGAGGTGACAGGGCCCGGTACAGCTCCGATGTGCCGGGAGAGCCCTTCGGCCTGGCGTGCGGTGGACAGCGCGCCGGAGCGCCAGGACGCCTCGATCACCACCACCGCCTGGGACAGGGCCGCGATGAGGCGATTGCGCGCCAGGAACCTCCATCGGGTGGGGGCGGTCCCCGGTGGGGCCTCGGTGACCAGCAGGTGACGATCCCGGATCGCCTCAAGCAGCCGGGTGTTGCCCCGGGGGTAGAGGGAGTCCAGGCCCCCGGCGAGGACGGCGATGGTGGCACCCTGACCCGCGGCAAGCGCACCGCGATGGGCAGCGGCGTCGATCCCGTACGCCCCGCCGGAGACGACGGTCCCCCCGGAGCGAGCGAAGGACGCGGCCAACGAGGACGCGGTGTCCTCCCCGTACGGGGTGGAAGCGCGGGAGCCGACCATGGCAACGCAGCGCCGCCCCACCAGGTCCGCCAGATCGCCGGGCCCATTGACCCAGAGGCAGTGTGGCGTGGTGGCATCGAGGTCATCCACACCCGGCGGCCAGTGCGGATGCCCGGGGGTCAGGACCCGGATCCCTCGCGCTGCGGCGGCATCGAGCACCTCGTCGGCCCTGATGCTCCCGAGGCGCTCCCGCCATCGGGCAAGTGCGCGCCCCGCCAGCCGGTGGGGGTCCCTCCTGACCGCTTTCGGGTCCGCGAACTCGACCGGCACATCACCCTTCAGGTGGTCCACGAGGTCATCGGCGCTGCCGTCCCGGGCCAGGGCGAGGGCGTCCACGCGGCCCAGCGCCGCGCACAGGGCCAGGGCAACGGAGTCGGTGGGCTCGGCCATCAGCGACCAGGTGATGCATGCGCTGCGGTGCTGCGGAGCCTCCTCCCTCGCGCCGCCCGATGGCGGGGGCGGAGCCGGGACGGGATCGTCCCCGCCGTGCGCAGCGACGGTGGACAGGGAGCTCGACGCGGTCATCGGTGGTCTCCTTCGCGGAGGGTGAGGGCGGTGCCGATGTGCTCGGCAGTGGGACGCTCGGCACCCTCGAGATCGGCGAGGGTCCAGGCCAGGCGCAGAACGCGGTCGTGACCGCGCAGGGTGAGGCGGCCCTGGGAGAGGGCGTGGTCCAGCAGGCGCTGGTCAGCCGGCGCCGGTGAGAAGGCGGTGCGCAGGAGCGAACCGGGCAGCTGGGCGTTGATGCTGAAGGGGTGATCGGCGTAGCGCGCACGCTGGCGTTCGCGGGCCGTGCGTACCCGCTGGGCGATCTGCGCACTGGACTCCGACGGCACGGCATCGACCCGGTTCACGTCCACCGGCCCGACGGCGATACGCATGTCGATCCGGTCCAGAACGGGGCCGGACAGCCGGGTGAGGTAGGTGCGGCGCTGCTGCGGGCTGCAGCTGCAGTCGGTCCCCTTCCCCCAGGCCTTCCCGCAGGGGCAGGGGTTGGCTGCCAGCACGAGCTGGAAGCGGGCCGGGTACCTGGTGACGCCACGGGCCCGGTGCAGGGTGATGTCGCCGGTCTCCAGGGGTTCCCGCAGCGCCTCGAGCACCCGGGAGGGGAACTCGGGTGCCTCGTCCAGGAACAGCACTCCCCCGTGGGCGCGTGAGATCGCGCCCGGTGCTGCCAGGCCCGCTCCCCCACCCACCACAGCGGCTGTGGTGGCGGTGTGGTGGGGGTTCTCGAAGGGAGGGCGGCGGCGAAGGCCCTGGCGCGCGTCGAACCTCCCGGCCACGGAATGGATGGCGGAGACCGCCAGGGCCTGCTCGTCGTCGAGATCCGGGAGGATCGTGGGGATGCGGGAGGCAATCATCGTCTTGCCCGCGCCCGGCGGTCCTGTCATCAGCAGGTGGTGGCCACCGGCCGCCGCGACCTCCGCAGCCCTGCGGGCCTGCTGCTGGCCGATCACATCGCTGAAGTCGGCGCCGGCACCGGTCTCGGGCTCCGCCTCTGGAGCGATGCGCAGCGCTGGATGATGGGCCGGCACGGCCACATCCGCGCCCCACCGGCGCAGCACGCTGCTCAGGTGCGCTGCCCCGGTGACCTCGATCCCGTCGACCAGCCTGGCCTCGGCGAGGTTCTCCTGCGGCACCACGGCTCGGCTGATCCCGCAGTCGCGTGCTGCGACCAGGGCGGGGAGCACGCCGGGTATCGGCCGGATCTGCCCGTCGAGCCCGAGCTCACCGAGGTGGACGGTGCGGGAGGGGCCCCCGGGATCGATGTCGCCCTGCGCGGCGATCACGGACACGGCGATCGCGAGGTCGAAGCCGGATCCGTGCTTGGGGACGAAAGCCGGGCTGAGGTTGGTGGTGATGCGGCGCTGGGCCAGGTGCATGCCGCTGCGGGCAGCGGCGGCGCGCACCCGGTCCCGGGCCTGCAGGGTGGAGGAGTCCGGCAGCCCCACCACGGAGAAGGCGGGCAGGCCGGTGGAGACGTCGCTCTCCACCTCGACCAGTGTGCCGCGCAGCCCGTGCAGACCGATCGACAGGGTGCGTGCGTGCCCCATCAGCCCACTCCGCGCAGGTGCTCGACGGCGAAGGTGCCGTCGGCGTGGGCGAGGACGGCCAGCACATCGATGCGGATGTCGCGGTGCGGCGGCGAGGCATCCATCAGGTAGGCCCCCACGAGCCTGCGCAGTCGACGCAGCTTGGCGGGGGTGACCGCGGCCTGCGGGACCCCGGTGACCAGGGTGCGACGGGTCTTGACCTCGATGAAGGTGAGGGTGGTGCCGTCCAGGGCCACGATGTCGATCTCCCCGGTGCGCAGATGCACGTTGCGCTCCAGCACGGTGAAGCCGATGCGCTCGAGGTAGGTGGCGGCGAGCTGCTCCCCCGCTCGTCCCAGCTCCGCAGCGGTCATGCGAGCCGGGTCCTGACGGCCGGCGGCATCATCGGGACGGGGCGCGGCACCTGGCGGGGGCTCGTGAGCTAGGCGGGGCGAGGGCCGGGACGGAGCGCGGCTCGAGGCCTGGCCTGTGCTGCGGGATCGGGTGGCGGTGTGATCGCTCATGCCGATCAGCGTGGCCGTCCGCTCGCCCCCGCCGCACCATCGGGGTCAGGAATGTGCACGAGTGGCGGTTGGGGAGGAACCTCACCCGGTGGAGCGGGCCTCGCGACCACATCCGACGAGTTCAGCCTGGGAACTCAGCCCATGACCTCACCTGGCGAGCTCGGTCACCGAGCTCAGGGCAGGGAGATGTCCTGCTTGTTGAGCTCCTCGATGTTGACGTCCTTGAACGTCACCACCCGCACGGACCGCACGAAGCGGTTGGAGCGGTAGATGTCCCATACCCAGACGTCGGCCAGGCGCAGCTCGTAGAACACCTCTCCCCCGGCCGAGCGCACCTGCAGATCCACCTGGTTGGCCAGGTAGAAGCGGCGCTCGGTCTCCACCACGTAGGTGAACAGGCTCACCACGTCGCGGTACTCGCGGAAGAGCTGAAGCTCGAGGTCGGACTCGTAGTTCTCGAGGTCCTGCACGTTCACCGGCGCTCCTTCCCGGGCTGCGGGCTCGACTGGTCGTCCCACAGTACGCCAGGCAGCACGGGTGCCTGTCCGCCCAGGTTCCAGCTGCGGCGGTGGTGGGCCGTGAGGCCGTGATCCTGGATGGCCCGGCGGTGCACGGCGGAGCCGTACCCCTTGTTCGCGGCCCACCCGTAGGCCGGCGCCAGCGCATCCAGCTCGGTCATGCGTTGGTCGCGGGCCACCTTCGCGAGGATGCTCGCGGCAGCCGTGCTGGCGCAGTCCCTGTCGGCCTTCACCCGCAGCTCGACCCTCGGGCAGGGGACCGCCCTTCGGGAGAGATCCGGGGTGAGGACATCCACGGAGCCGTCCAGGATGATCGCATCGGCCGTCACCTCGAGCGCGTCGATCGCCCGCAGGGCGGCCAGGGTGAGGGCTCGCATGATGCCCAGCTCGTCGATCTCCGCCGGTTCGGACCAGCCCACCGCGGTGCTGCGAGCGGCAGTGCGGATCGGCTCGACCAGCAGTTCACGACGGCGGGCCGTCAGCGCCTTCGAGTCCCGCACGCCCTCGGGGAGAGCCGCGGCTCGACCGCCGGTCACCTCGATCGCGCAGGCGCCGACGGCGACCGGCCCGGCCAGCGCCCCGCGCCCCACCTCGTCGATGCCGACGACGATCCGCGGCCCGGGCCCGCACCGGGTGGCCAGAGCGAGCTCCAGATCGAGCGTGGGGATCGCCGGGGGGAGGGTCTGGATGGTCACGGCTGGTCGGGGACATCGGCGAAGGCCTCGTCCCCGCCGCCCAGCCCGGACCAGCGGCCGGCGGGCCAGAAGATGACCTCGGCGCGTCCGGTGATGTCGGACTCCGCGACGAAGCCGTCGCCGTCGTGGACGTGGTGGTAGGCGGAATCGGCCGAGGCGTGACGGTTGTCGCCCATCACCCACACGTGTCCCGAGGGCACGGTGACGTCGAACGCCGCCTGGCAGGCGGAGGTCTCGGGGTTGATGTAGGGCTCCTGCACCTCGGTGCCGTTGACCTGCAGCGCCGCGTCCTCGCTCTCGCACACGACCCGATCCCCCGGCAAGCCGATCAGCCGCTTGACCAGGTGGTCCTGCGAGGGATCCGGGGCCAGGCCCACCAGGCTCAGCGCCATCATCAGCCGCACCCGCGGGGTGGGGTTCTCGGTGGCGTCCCCGGGGATCCAGTCCCCCGGGTCCTCGAACACGATCACATCGCCCCGCTCGAGGTCGAACACCCCCGGGGACAGCTTGGAGACGATGATCTTGTCGTCCTGCAGCAGGGTGGGGTTCATCGACGCGGAGGGGATGAAGAACGGCTGGATCAGGAAGGTCTTGACCAGCACGGCGATGATCAGCGCGACCACCATGGTCAGCACGGTGTCCAGCCACAGCGGCAGGCGCTGCCTGCTCTCCGCGCGGCGGCGCCCGCTGCGCTCATGCGTCTCCGACCCGGCTTCCTCCGTCGGGTGCTCGCCGCCGGGGTGGCTCTCGACGCGCGCCGTGCCCTCGTTCTTGGGGACGGCGCTGCTGGGCGGGACGGTCTGGTTCATCGCGGTGATCCTATCGACTCGTCCTGGTCACCGGACGGCTCCGGCTCGCGTGAGAGGCCACACGATCCGGTCGACGGTCCCCACCACCCGCTCGACGGGGACCATGCCGCCACCGGGCGCACCGAGCATGGAGCGCGAGTCGGTGGAGTCGGCGCGGTTGTCGCCGAGGACGAACATGCGGCCGTCCGGCACCTCCAGGTCGAACTCGATCGCACTGGGCTCCGTACCGGGCGCGAGGTACGGCTCATCGAGCTCCTGCCCGTCGATCATGAGCGCACCGGAATCGCTGCAGCAGGTCACCCGTTCTCCGCCGACGGCGATCACGCGCTTGACCCAGTAGCGTCCGCCGCTCTCGGCCGACGGGGCGAAGTAGCCGGTGCCGTCGAAGACCACCACGTCACCGTGCTGGGCCTGGCCGCGGCTCGCACGGTCCGCGAGGATCACGTCGCCGGCGCGGAGGGTGGGCTCCATGGACGCGGACGGGACGCGGTAGGGCTGAGTGACGAAGTGCCGCACCCCGGCCGCCGCCAGCAGCAGTGCCAGCACGCAGACGGCGGCGACCACCACAAGGGGTGATCGCCGCCGTCCGGGGGCCACGGAAGGGCTCACATCGAGAGGATCAGGAGTGCTCGCGCTTCTCGCGGATGCGGGCCTTCTTGCCGGTGAGGCCCCGCAGGTAGTACAGCTTGGCGCGGCGCACGTCGCCGCGGGTGACGACCTCGATCTTGTCGATGGTCGGGGCGTGGACGGGGAACACGCGCTCCACGCCGACGCCGAAGGAGACCTTGCGGACGCGGAAGGTCTCACCCACGCCGTGGCCCTGGCGGGCGATCACGTAGCCCTGGAACACCTGGATACGGGAGCGGTTGCCCTCGATGACCTTCACGTGGACTTTCACGTTGTCACCGGCGCGGAACGCGGGGATGTCCTCGCGCAGGGATGCCTTGTCGAGCTCGTCGAGCTTCTGCATGTCTCTCTCCTGCCCTCCGCCTCAGGTCGGACGGCGTCGTTCGCTGGGTCCCGGGGGCCCGGGTCCGTCATGAACCGTCGATCCGGCGAGGGGGCGACCCCTCGTGCCGGTGTGCTGGGCCTCTGGCGGCGACTCCCATCGCCACGGACCTGCCCGGCCGCGTCGTGCGCTCCTCCCCTGAGGCAGAGGGGCGCGCGGCATGCACAGCCGACCATTCTGCCAGCGCAATACTGCCCGCGGCAAGCCTCCGCCATGACGGATCAGCAGGTCACGCCCAGCCAGGGGTGTCGGATCCGTCACCCCGGGGGCAGCAGATCGGGTCGACGCTGCGCGGTGCGCTGCTGTGACAGCTCGCGCCGCCAGGCCGCGATGCGCCCGTGGTCGCCGGACAGCAGGACCTCCGGGGCCTCCCGGACGGTTCCCGACGGGTCGGTCCAGCGGGCCGGCCGTGTGTACAGCGGGTACTCCAGCAGGCCATCGGAATGGGACTCCTCGACCAGGGACTCGGCGTTGCCGACCACGCCCGGCACCAGGCGCACCACGGCCTCGGTGATGGCGAGCACCGCGACCTCTCCCCCGTTGAGCACGTAGTCGCCCAGCGAGGCGAGGGCCACCTCGTAGCCCTCATCGGCGAGGTGCTCGTACACCCGCTCGTCGATCCCCTCGTAGCGCCCGCAGGCGAACACGATCCACTCACGCCTCGACCATTCGCGGGCCGTGGCCTGAGCGAAGGGTGTGCCGGCGGGGTTGGGGAACACGACCAGCGGTCGAGCATCGGGCCCGAGCTCGGCTCGTCCCTGCTCGCGGACGGCGGCGAAGGCCTCCGCCCACGGCTCCGGCTTCATCACCATCCCGGCACCGCCGCCCAGGGGAGTGTCGTCCACGGTGCGGTGACGGTCGTGGGTCCAGTCGCGCAGATGGTGCAGGTGCAGGTCCAGCAGGCCCTCGCGCCGGGCCTTCCCGATCAGTGACAGCTCCAGCGGCGCGAGGTACTCCGGGAAGATGGTCAGGACGTCGATGCGCACCCGGGCTCAGCGCTCCTGCTCGATGCTCGCGTCGTCCTCCGGCAGCTCCTCGAACAGCCCGCCGGGCGGGTCGGCCAGGATCACCCCGGCCTCGAGGTCCACCTCGGGGACGAGCTGTGCCACCAGGGGCAGCTGGACGCGGCGGCCGTCCGGCGTGTGCACCAGCAGCAGGTCCTGCGCGGGGTAGTGCTGCAGCCCGGCCACCACGCCCAGGTCGTGGCCGTCCACGTGCCTGACCGGAAGGCCCTCGAGCTGGGAGGCGTACCAGGCGTCCGGATCCTCCTCGGTCTCCTGCTCGGGGTCGAGCTCGAGGGCCAGTTCGATGCCGCGCAGCGCCTCCGCTGCGGTGCGGTCCGGCACCTCCTCGAAGCGGGCGTACCAGCGGTCCTGCTGGGTGCGCGTAGAGAGCAGGGTGAGGCGCCGAGGTACGGCGGCACCGGGGGCGGTGCCGCGGGCGCGGGTGTCACGCCCTCCGCTCGCGGGCGCGTCGATGTCGAACACCGTTCCGGCGACCAGGCGCTCGGCCGGCTGGTCGGTGCGCAGGTTCAGCGCCACCTCGCCGCGCAGCCCGTGTGCCTTGCCGATGGTCGCCACGATCACCTCGAAGCCGGTCATACCAGTCCTCCGTCGTCGTCCTCGTCGTTCGTCTCGTCCCCGAGCTCGCCGCTCTCGGGGGCACGGTACCCGGCGTCATCGCAGGCGCTGCCGAGCTCGGTCAGCGGCTCCCGCAGCCCCTCGGACCACAGGTCGCCCTCGAGCGCCTGCTGGAAGGGGGCGCGGACCTGTTCGAGCCCGGCACGGACGGCGTCGTCGTCGACCCGGTCGATCTCCCGTTCCAGCAGGTCGGCGGTGGCCTGGACGTCCTCGAGCCTGTCCGCCGGCACCTGCTGGGCGCTCAGCCCCACGAGCTTGAACATGTTCGAGGTCAGCACATTGGCGTTGCCGAAGTGGGTGAAGGTGCCGGGGGTGTCGTACACGTCGGCGCACACCAGGGCTGCGGGCTTGTCGGCCGCCTGCTCGGGGTCAGCGGCCCAGGAGGCCGCGGCGGAGACGTCCGCGCACTCGGCGGCCAGTCCCTGCCACAGATCGCCGAACGCGTCCCGATCAGCCTCGGAGCCCTTCTCGGGCTGCGTGCGGAACCACTGGGCGAGATCCGTGGCGGCGGTGCGCGCCTGTTCGGGGGCATCACCGAAGACGGCCTCGATGTCGTCCCCGGTCATGGCGTAGAAGAAGGGGTCCGAGGGGCCGGCCTCGGGGGCGGTGGCCGCCCGGTCCAGCACCACGCGGGACAGGGGGGCGGCGTAGTCGGGGTCGCCCCAGAACTCCCCGCAGGCCGAGGCCAGTGCGGGGTCCGGGCTCCCGGCGGTGTCCGTCGCCGTCTCTCCTTGCGCACCATCGGTGGCCTCGGGGTCCGTGGGTGCCGCGGGTCCGGAGGCGCAGGCGGCCAGGAGCAGGGCCGCACCAGCCGTGACGAGGGTGCGGGTACGCCGAGAGCGGCACTGCTGGACAGTGCCGCTCTCGGAGTGTTCGTTCGTGCCGGGCACCTCAGCGCCGGTCGACGTCGACGATGTCGACGCGCACGTCGTCGTCCGACAGGGCCGCGGTGACCGTGCGCAGGGCTCGGGCGGTGCGACCGGAGCGACCGATGACGCGGCCGAGGTCCGCGGGGCTGACCCGCACCTCGAGCAGCGGGCCACGGCGCGTGGACTTCTCGGTGACGCGCACGGCGTCCGGGTCATCCACGATGCCGCGCACGAGGTGGTCGAGAGCTTCGGCGCGAGCGCTCATCTCAGGCCTCGTCGGTGGTCTGCGCCTCGGCGTCCTCGGTGGACTCGCCCTTGGCGTCGCCCTCCTCCGAACCCGGCTCGACCTCAGATGCGGCCTCCTCGGCCTCGTTCTTCTTCTCGTCGGACACGTCGCCCTCCTCGGACTCGTTGTTCTCGGCGTCCTTCGACTTCTTGGCGCCCTCACGGGACTCCGCAGCGGCCTTGTCGGCCTCGGCGATGAGCTCCTCGGCGGACTTCTTCTCCTCAGCAGTCCTCAGGGAGCCGGCGGAGTCGCCCTCGCCCTTGAACTTCTGCCAGTCGCCGGTGACCTTCAGCAGCGCCGAGACCTGTTCGGTGGGCTGAGCGCCCACGCCGAGCCAGTACTGCGCACGATCGGAGTCGATCTCGATCACCGAGGGATCCTCGGTGGGGTGGTACTTGCCGATCTCCTCGATCACGGCGCCATCGCGCTTCTTGCGCGAATCGGCCACGACGACGCGGTAGAACGGTGCACGGATCTTGCCCATGCGCTTCAGGCGGATCTTGACAGCCACGTGGGTGGACTCTCCTTCAGGATGTTCGGGTGAGTCCCGCCGCAGCCTGTGGGGTGATGCGGGCGCAGACGGTCCTCGGGGTGTCATGCCTGGCGGGTAGAGGGCCGGCCAGGGCACATACAGGGAACGAGTATGCCAGCACGCGGCCCCCTGATTCCAGCGCGGGCCGTGTGCCGAGCGGCACACGGCAGCGGTCCGCTCCCGGGGCGTCGGCCGTGCGGTAGCCGGGGCGGAAGCGCGCGGTGGCGAACCGTGCCTCCTGGATCAGGCTCACCAGTGGTTCGGCAGCGTTCATCCCTTCACCACCCGTCCTGCAAGCACCACGACGCCGGGATCGCGCAGGGCCCGGTGATCGGCTCGCGGATCGTCATGGACGACGAGCAGGTCAGCGGGTGCCCCGTCCTCCAGTGCCGGCACGCCCAGGAACTCGCGGGGCCCCCAGGCGGCGGCCTGCAGGATCTGCGGACCGGTCATGCCCGCCCTGGCCAGTTCGTCGAGCTCGTCGTGGATGATGCCATGGCCCAGCACTCCCCCGGCGTCGGTGCCCACCAGCAGCGCCACGCCTGCGTCGAGGGCGTCGCGGGTGCGGTCGTAGCGGCCCTCGCGCAGGCGGCGCATGTGTGCGGCGTAGGTGGGGAACTTCTTCTCCCCCTGGGCGGCGTACTGCTCGAACTCGCCCACGTTCACCAGTGTGGTCACCACCGGGGTGCGGGACTCGGCGGCCCGGGCGATGGTGTCGTCGGTCAGGCCGGTGGCGTGCTCGAGGCAGTCGAAGCCGGTGTCGAGCGCCATCGGCAGGGTGTCCTCGGCGAAGGTGTGGGTGGTGATCCTGGCGCCGGCGGCGTGAGCGGCGTCGGCGGCAGCGCGGAAGGTCTCCGCGTCCCAGCAGGGAGTGAGGTCGCCGACGCCGCGGTCGATCCAGTCGCCCACCAGCTTCACCCACCCGTCACCGCGGCCGGCCTCATGGGTGATCGCGGCGGGCAGGTCCTCGGGCTCGACCTCCTCGGCGTATCCGATGAGGTAGCGCCGGGTACGAGCCACGTGCCGACCGCATCGGATCAGGCGAGGCAGGTCCGCCTGCTGCTGCAGCGGAGAGTTGTCGATGATGGAGCCGGCGTCACGGATCAGCAGCACCCCGGTGTCACGGTCGGTGAGCGCCTGCTCCCGTGCCTGCTCCAGGGTGGTGCCCTTGCCGTCGTCGCCGATGCCGAGATGGCAGTGCAGATCCGCGAGGCCGGGGACGGTGAAGCCCGCGAGTGTGCGCACCTCGGTGCCGGTGGGGAGCTCGGGCCGCTGGTGATGGATGCGGCCTTGGTGCACCCAGGCCTCGGTGATCTCCTGCTCCGGTCCCAACAGGATCGGTCCGGTCAGGTGGAGAACGGGCGTGTCGCTGTCGGCGCTGAGCATGCATTGACCCTAGCGGGCCGTCGACCTCGCGCGCCCGCCGGGGTGCACCGCCCCGTCCTTCAGCGCATGAGCGCACCGACGTCCCGCGCACCAGGGGCATGGCCCGATGATGGGGGCATGACCTCTGACGTGCAGGGCGGGCCCGGATGGGTGATCCGCGGCGAGGATCTGCGCCCCTCGATCACCGATCCGGCGATGTTCCGGCGGTCCCATGCCGAGGACGAACTGGTGGACGTGCTGGAGCTGCTGTGGTCCGGGCGGCCGGCCGAGGCGCTGCAGCATCTCTCGTCCTTCCCCGAGACCGTGCGGGTCCGGGCGCTCACCGCTGACTGCCATCGCGACCTGGGCCGCCACGATCGTGCCCTGGACTCGTATGACGCGCTGGTGGCGGAGACGATGGGGACCCCTCGTGAGGCCATGATGAGACAGCATCGTGGCAAGACGCTCCTGGCCGCCGGCCACCCCGAACGTGCCGTGGAGGACTTCCGCCGCGCAGCGCAATTGCGCGCAGGCGGGGACCCGGCACTGCTCGCCTCGACACAGCAGGCACTGGAGGTGGCTGAGGCTGCGGTCATGCGGCGTCAGCAGGGCTGATCGGTGCCTCGGCACGGCTGATCGGCGCCCCGGCACGACTGATCGGTGCCCCGGCACGACTGATCGCCGCATCGAGCCTCTGCAGGAAATGCTCCGGAGCCACCAGGTCCGCCACACTGATGCGCAGCACGCTCCATCCTTGCTGGTGGAGCACCTGGTTCTTGTGGAGGTCCTTCTGCCACTGGGCGCGGTCCAGCCGGTGAGCTTCGCTGTCGTACTCGATGGCGATCCTCCACTGCGGATAGGCGAGATCGATGTAGCCGTGCCAGTCGGTGTCGGGGTCGTCGACCCGCAGGTTCGCCACGGGGAGCGGATACCCCCGCCGCGTGAGGAACAGGCGCGCCCTCGTCTCCATCGGTGACCAGACGTTCTCCACCGCCGACTGCGCCGCCTGCCTGACCGCCTCACCGCCGCGCCCTCGAAGCCGCTGGGAGAACGCCCTGATCTCGGGCAGCGGGATCGTCAGCTCTGCCTTCGAGCCTGCCAGGGCATCGATGCAGACGACGAGATCGTCACTGCTCAGGAGCCTCGCGCAGTCCTGCAGAGCGATCAGCGGATGGTAGAGCTCGACGCCCTTCCAGCGGAATCGCGGAGCTGACCTGGGGCCGTGGACGATGATCCGTCTGGTCCGGCTTCGGCCCTGGTCGCTCGCAGCCCTGCTGTGGAGCGGCTCCCCGTGCTGCCAGCGATGTCGACGCGGCAGGGGAAGGCCCAGCAGTTCCAGGGCCGTGGTGTGGCTGATGACCGTCCCGGGGCGAACCCGGTTCTGCAGCGCACGCGCCGCCGAGATGAGCTCCACCGGCGAATCCGCCCGGGCGCACATACCCGGAAGCGGCATGACGATGGCCGAGGACGCCAGCACGCGCGGGTGCATCCCTGCCTGGAGCAGCCCGGTGCGGGTGTAGAGCTTGCCTGGCCTGAGCTGTTCTGCGCTGTTCAGTCGTTCTGCCATGTACCGACGCTATGGATCTCCGCGGTCCAGGACGGGGAATGATGCGCCGATTGTGCACGGGCGAGAGATGGGGAGGAACTCGGCTGTCCGCGCCGGTGGAGCCGAATCAGTCGCCCGAGCATGGCGGAGCGGGAGGCCTCGGCGGCGAGTCGAACCGGGTGTTTCCACGGGCCGCACGAGCGCAGGGACGCCGGTCGGACGGGCGTTCCGGGCGGCCAGCTTCCACGAACTGGAACGTGCCCACCCGTAACCACGAGCCACCACCCCACCACCGCGCTACCGCGCTACCGGGCGGCCAGCTTCCACTAACTGGAACGTGCCCACCCGTAACCGGGGTGCAGCGCAACGGCCAGCCCCGCCTCAGCACCCGTGCCGATGCCGGCCGCGCCTCAGCACCCGTGCCGATGCCAGCCCCGCCTCAGCACCCCGGCCAGGGCCGACGCCGGCCGCGCGTCAGCGTCCCTGGCCGAAGAGCTTCTGCATCTCCGGCGGGAGCTGGCTGGCGTCGAAGTCGGAGAGGTCCGGCATTGCGCCCTGACCCGCACCGCCCTTGCCACCGGAACCGAGTGCTCCGGCACCGAAGGCGGAACCCCCTGAACCGGCGCCCTCGGCTGCGCGCTTGGCGGCCTCGGCCTGTTCGCGCGCCGCCTTGGCGGGGTTCTTGGACTTGGCCTTCTTCACGCGGGGCTGCTGCTGCGCCTTGCCGCGGGACTTCTTGCCCATGCCCATGCCGGGGCCGCCCGGCATCCCCGGCATGCCACCGCCGGCCATGCCGCGACCCATCTGCCTCATCATGGTCTGCGCCTGCTTGAACCGCTCCAGCAGCTGGTTGACCTGCTGGACGGTGGTGCCCGAGCCCTTGGCGATGCGACTGCGGCGCGAACCGTTGAGGATCTTCGGATCGTTGCGCTCGGCAGGGGTCATGGAGCGAATGATCGCCTCGACGCGACCGAGCTCGCTCTCGTCGAAGTTCTCGAGCTGCTCGCGGTACTGGCCCATGTTGGGCAGCATGCCCAGCATCTTCTTGATGGAGCCCATGTTCTTGAGCTGCTGCATCTGTACCAGGAAGTCGTCGAGGGTGAAGTCCTCCCCGGAGGCCAGCTTCTGGGCGGCCTTCTCGGCCTCCTTCTGGTCGAAGGCCTTCTCCGCCTGCTCGATCAGGGTGAGCACGTCACCCATGTCGAGGATGCGGTTGGC
The DNA here is from genome assembly GCF_025144775.1 of Brachybacterium sp. p3-SID957. Taxonomy (NCBI): domain Bacteria; kingdom Bacillati; phylum Actinomycetota; class Actinomycetes; order Micrococcales; family Dermabacteraceae; genus Brachybacterium; species Brachybacterium sp. p3-SID957. Next base: position 17,921 of record NZ_JALXKT010000055.1, read on the forward strand.
CATGCGGTCGGGATGGAAGCGCTCGAAGTCGTCGAGGCTCTCACCGGTGGAGGCGAACAGGATGGGCCGCTCCGTGACGCCGGTGATGGACAGGGCGGCACCGCCGCGGGCATCGCCGTCGAGCTTGGAGAGCACCACACCGGTGAAGCCCACCCCGTCACGGAACGCCTCGGCGACCCGGGCGGCATCCTGGCCGATCATCGCGTCGACCACGAACAGGGTCTCGTGGGGGTTGACGGCGTCGCGGATCTCACGGGCCTGCTGCATCATCTCCTCGTCGATGCCGAGACGACCGGCGGTGTCGACGATAACGACGTCGTGCTGCTGGAACTGCGCGGTGGAGACACCGTTCATGGCGACCAGCACGGGGTTGCCCACGCCGTTGCCGGGCTCCGGCGCGAACACCGGCACGCCGGCCCGCTCGCCGACGATCTGCAGCTGGTTGACGGCATTGGGACGCTGGAGGTCGGCTGCGACCAGCAGCGGGGTGTGGCCCTGCCCCTTCATCCACGTCGCGAGCTTGCCCGCCAGGGTGGTCTTGCCGGCGCCCTGCAGGCCGGCCAGCATGATCACCGTGGGCGGATGCTTGGCCCAGGAGAGTTCACCGGTGGCACCGCCCAGCACCTCGACCAGCTCGGAGTGGACGATCTTGACGACCTGCTGGGCGGGGTTGAGGGCCTTGGAGACCTCCTCGCCCAGGGCGCGCTCGCGCACGCGACCGGTGAACTCGCGCACCACGGACACCGCGACGTCGGCGTCCAGCAGTGCGCGGCGGATCTCGCGGATCGTCTTGTCGACGTCGGCCTCGGTGAGACGGCCATGGCCGCGCAGTCCCTTGAGCGAGGCTGTGATGCGGTCGGACAGGTTGTTGAACACGGGGCGATGGTCCTTCAGATCGGTCCGGGGCGGTGACGGCAGTCCTCGGCGCAGGCCACACTACCGGGCACCGTGGGCTCCGGGCAGGGGCAGGAGGGTTCAGCCGCGCGCGTCGTGGGCGATCTCTCCGCCGACGAGCACCAGCTGCCGCGCGGGAGCGCGCACCAAGGCGTCCATCGGGTTCTCAGCGTCCAGCAGCACGATCTCGGCGCGGGGGTCGACGGCGAGGAGGCGCGGGAGTCGACGGCGAGGAGGTCTGGGCGAGCACGTGCAGCAGCTCCTCGTCGTACCGGGCACCGGTGATGCGTGCGTGCTGGCGGGCGATCTTGACCATGTCCCCGGTGCCGTAGGAGCTCCACAGGTCGCGGATGTTGTCCCGGGCGGCCCCCCGAAGGACTGCCAGGGGTGGCCCCACCAGGACTTGTGCACGCGGGCGTGGGTGTTCAGGACTTGTCCACGTGGGCGTGGGTGTTCAGGAGTCCCGGGACGGCCAGCATGCCGGCGCCGTCGAGGCGGTGGGGCTCGGCGTCGGCGCAGCTCGCACGCGCACCTCGCGTACGTGACCGGCGGCCTGCACGCACGCCTCGCACGCTCAGGCGGCGGCCTCCGCGACAGCCTCGGCCACCCGGGCGGCCGTCTCCTCGTCCAGCGGGCGCCCTCGCAGATCGGTCAGGTAGAGCACGTCAACGGCGCGGCGGCCCAGGGTCATCACGTGCGCCCCGCTCACCAGCAGGCGGTGACCGGTGATCGTCTCGGCGATGTCCGCGAGCAGGCTGGGGCGGTTGCGTGCGTTGATCTGCAGCGGCGTGGGCCTGCCGGGCGCGGAGGGCAGCAGCGCCACCACGGGCGTGTCCTCGCTGCGCCGCATCGGTGCCTGCGGCCCGGTCTCGAGGACCCGGGCAGCAGGGTCCTCGCGACGCGCCAGCTCGCGCTCCATCGCAGTGCGCACGGTCGTGGGGTGGGGCAGGTCCCCGGCTCGGCCCGTCACCCACCAGGTGGTCACGGCCACCCCGTCGACGGTGGCGACCACCGCCGAGCGCACCTGGAACCGCAGCCGCACCAGCACCCGTGCCAGGGCCGCGAACACCCCGGGACCGTCGGGGGCTCCCATGCAGATCTCGGTGATGGGGGCGTCCTCCCCCGGCGCCGGGTAGAGGACCGCACAGCCACTGGTGGATCGCACCGCATCCAACACCGTGACCTGGGCGGAGCGCTGCGGGGCCAGCATCTCGCGGGGCGGGCGGACGACGCCGGTGAGGGTGTCGCGGGCCTGTGCCGCGAGGTGCTCGACGAGCTCTGCCCGCCAGGTGGTCCAGGCGGCGGGGCCGGCGGCGCGGGCATCGGCCTCGGTGAGGGCACGCAGCAGATCCAGCCGGGAGGGATCGTGATCCACGGCATTCAGCAGTGCGTCGACGGTGGCGGGGTCCGCATGGTCGCGACCGGTGGCCAGCTCCGCCAGGGTGAGGTGCTCGCGCACCAGGGCGGCGATCACCTCTGCGTCGGCTGCATCGAATCCGAGCTCCGTCGCGGCCCTGTGGGCCAGCGGCGCGCCCACGAGGCTGTGGTCCTCGGCCTCGGGGGTCTTGCCGAGGTCGTGCAGCAGGGCGGTGACCAGCAGCAGGTCGGGGCGATCCACCGTGCCCAGCAGCTTCTGCGCCTCCAGCACGGTCTCGACCTGGTGGCGGTCCACGGTGTAGCGGTGCACGGGCGAGCGCTGAGGGCGGTTGCGGATGCTCTGCCAGCCGGGCACGAGCCGGGCCACCGCGCCGTGCACGTCCAGCGCCTCGTACACCTCGGCCAGGTGCTCCCCGGACAGGGCGTCCACCAAAAGGTCACGTTGGGCCGGGCGCAGTCGGGGGCAGCGCCCGGAGGCGAGGCGTGCGAGGGTCGCCCCGGTCAGCGGCAGGCCGGTGGTGGTCGCGTGCCGGACGGCGGCCAGGTCCCGCAGGGGGCTGGGGTCCTCCAGGTCCACGGAGATCTCCCCGGCCTGGACGATGACGCCGTGGTCGAGTCGCTGCAGGGCCGGCCGGCGCATGGCCCCCGCACCGTAGGTGGCGCGGCCGCCCCGTGCGGCGGCGGAGCGGGCTGCGGCGAGGCTGCGGTGCAGCTGCCAGCCGACGGCACGGGAGGCCTCCGCCAGCGCGGCGAGCAGGTCGTCGGCCTGTCCGTACCTGCACAGGCCCGCCACCGCGTCCTGGTCGGCGCGGCTCAGGCGCGTGCTGGCGCGGCCGGTGACCAGCTGCAGGGCATCGCGCACCTCCAGCAGCACATCGGCCGCGCGGTCCACCACCACGTGGTCGTGGTCGGCCAGCCAGGACTCGGCGATCGCGCGGATGAGGGTCACGTCCCGCAGGCCCCCGCGGTCGGACTTGAGGTTGGGCTCGGTGGAGTGGGCCAGGACGCCGTAGCGCCCGGTGCGGTCCTCGACCAGCTCCCCGAGCTCCTCGATCCGGGTGCGGGCTCCGGTGCGCCAGGCGCGCCGCACTCGGGTGGCCGCGTCGGCGACGAGCCGCTCCTCCCCGGCGACGGGGCGCAGGTCCAGCAGGGACACGGCGGTGCGCAGATCCTCCGCTGCGACCTGCTCGCACTGCGCGGGCGTGCGCACCGAATGGTCCAGGGAGGTGCCGGAGTCCCATACCGGGTACCAGAGGGCGGAGGCCAGGCCTGAGGCGGATTCGGATCCCGCGAGCTCAGGGTCCAGCAGCAGCACCAGGTCGAGGTCACTGGCCGGTCCCGGGTCGCGCCGCCCCACGGAGCCGACGGCGGCCAGCGCTGCCCCGCGCGGGGGCGCACCCGCTGCCCGCCACTGAGTGCGCAGCCACTGGTCGATCAGGGCCGTGTGCTCGGCCCTGCGCAGGGGGCCGTGGGCGGGGTCGCC